>CAYQAD010000079.1:0-10049 GCA_964415125.1 uncultured Phycisphaeraceae bacterium
TGGGCGCTCGCCTTCGCCGCCCTCGCGCCGGACCTCGAGGTCATCGCGCCCTGGCGCACGTGGTCGATGCGATCCCGCGAAGAGCTCCTCCAGTACCTCGCCGACCGCAACATCGCCACGACGGCCAGCGCCACCAAGATCTACTCGCGCGACGCCAATCTGTGGCACATCTCCCACGAGGGCGGCGCGATCGAGGACCCGTGGAACGAGCCCCCTGCCGACGCCTGGATGCACACCGCCGATCCGCGCGAGGCGCCGAACGAGCACGAGGATGTCACGCTCACCTTCGAGCGCGGCAGACCCGTCGCCGTCAACCACGCACCCATGGCGCCGCACGATCTCATCGAGCATCTCAACGCCGTCGCCGGCCCGCACGGCGTCGGCCGCGTCGACATTGTTGAGAACCGCGTCGTCGGCATGAAGTCCCGCGGCCTCTACGAAACCCCCGGCGGCACCGTCATCGTCGAAGCGCTCCTCGCCCTCGAAGAGCTCTGCCTCGACCGCGACACCATGCGCCTCCGCGAGAACCTCGCTCTGCGCTTCGCCGACCTCGTCTACGAGGGCAAGTGGTTCTGCCCGGTGCGCGAGGCGATCAGCGCCGCGGCCGAGTCCATCGCCTCCAAGCTCGAGGGCGACGTGGTCGTCCGCCTCTACAAGGGCAGCGCCACCGCGATCCAGCGCCAGAGCCCCCACTCGCTCTACGCCGAGGACTACTCGACCTTCGGCGAGGACGAGGTCTACGACCAATCGCACGCCGAGGGCTTCATCCGCCTGTTCAGCCTGCCCAGCCGCATCGCCGCGCACAACGCCGCGCGCCAACCCCACGCCGCGAAGGCGACGTCGTGAGCATGTGGGGCGGCCGGTTCGAGGGCGACGCGTCGCCACTCTTCCGCGCACTCAACGACTCCCTCCCCTTCGACGCCCGACTCGCCCGCGAGGACATCGCCGGCTCCCGGGCCTGGGCAGCCGCCCTCGCCCGCGCAGGCGTGCTCTCACCCGATGAGCTTGCGAGGCTCGACGCGGCCCTTGCCGACCTCGACGCGCAGGTCGCCGCCGACCCGCGCCTACCCCTCGCCTCCGACGCCGAGGACATCCACTCGTGGGTCGAGGGCGAGCTGGTCTCGGCGCTCGGCCCGCTCGGCAAGAAGCTCCACACAGGCCGGAGCCGCAACGACCAGGTCGCCACCGACCTGCGCCTCTGGACCCGCGGCGCGATCGACGCCCGCCTCTTCGAGCTCGCCGAAACCCGCCGGGCATTGCTCGACCTCGCCGACCGCGAGTGCGAAACGCCCATGCCGGCCTACACGCACCTCCAGCGCGCCCAGCCCGTCACAGTCGGGCACTGGGCGCTCGCCTACTGCGAGATGTTCGAGCGCGACTGCGCGCGCCTCGCCGACGCCCGCGCGCGGGTCAACATCTGCCCGCTCGGCTGCGGCGCCCTCGCAGGCACCACGTTCCCCGTCGACCGCGAAGCGATCGCCCGCGCTCTGCACTTCGACCGCCCCACACGCAATAGCCTCGACAGCGTCTCCGACCGCGACTTCGTCGTCGAGACCATCGCCGCCTGTGCGCTCACCGCGTTGCACCTCTCACGCCTTGGCGAGGAGCTCGTCTTCTTCGCCTCGGGCGAGGCCGGCTTCATCAAGATGTCCGACGCGGTCACGTCGGGCTCGTCGCTGATGCCCCAGAAGAAGAATCCCGACGCCGCCGAGCTCCTGCGCGGCAAGGCCGGCCGCATCCTGGGCGACCTCGTCGCCATCGCCGCCACACTCAAAAACCTTCCACTCGCCTACAACAAGGATCTCCAGGAAGACAAAGAACCGCTCTTCGACGCGATGGACCACCTCGCGTTGTGCCTCCAGGTCACGCCCATCATCCTCGACGGCCTCACGGTCGACCGCGACCGCCTCCGCGCCGCCGCCCAGGGCGGACACGCCAACGCCACCGAGCTCGCCGATGCGCTGGTCGCCAAAGGCATCCCATTCCGCGACGCACACGACCTCGCGGGCAAGGCCGTCCGCATCGCCCTCGACCGCGGCTGCAACCTCGAAGACCTGCCGCTCGCCGATCTCCAAAAGATCGCCCCCGAGCTCGACGAGACCATCTACGACAAGCTCACGCTCGACGCGCTCCTCGCCGCGCGAGACGTCCCCGGCGGCACCGCCCCAGATCAGGTCCGCGCCGCCCTCGCCGCCGCCCGCGCCCGCCTCGTCGCCCGCGTCTAACGCGGCCGCGTCACGACCGATCTTGTGCAGCCGGCCCCGAAGCCCGGCCGGCCGACGGCCTGTCCTCATCGTCGAGCAGCATCCGCATCGGCGGCGTATCGAGATCGTCGAACTGCCCGCCGCGCACCGCCCACAAGAACGCCCACACCGCGAGCCCCGCGCCCACGAACGCCAGCGGCAGCACCAAGTACATCACACTCATCGCCGGCCTCCATCGGGCCCCTGCTCGAACGTCCGCGAGCGATACGACATCGTCAGCACCGTCAGCGAGCTGATCGGCATCAGCACCGCCGCGAGCAGCGCCGTCATGAGCCCGACCACCGCGAGGCCGCCGGTCAGCACGTTGTAGCCGAGCGAGAACGCGAGGTTCCGCCGGATCACACGCAGCGCGCGTCGGCTGCCCTCGACCAGCTCAACCACCGGCCCCACGCCCGGCCGCTGCAGATACACGTCCGCGGCCGACAAGCTCGCCTCCGCCCCACCGTGCACCGCGACACCCACGGTCGAGCGCGCAAGAGCCGCCGCGTCGTTCACACCATCGCCGACCATGATCACCGGCCGCGATCCCGCGCCCTCAAGATGCTCCTCGACAATCGCGAGCTTCTCCTCCGGGCTCTTGCCGCCGAGGCAGTCCTCGCGTGCCAGACCGAGCGCATGGCCGACCCGCTCCGCGACCGACGGGTCATCGCCCGACACGATCCGCACGCGATACCCCATGTCCCGCAGGCGAGACACCGAGTCCTTCGCGTCGCTCCGCAGCGGGTCGCCCAGCACCGCGACACCCGCGACCTTGCCTTCGACACTCGCCAGCACCGCCGTCAGGCCCGACTCGCGTGCCTCGCCGATCACCGCCGAAAACCGCTCCGCGCCGCCACCGGCCACCGAGCCAATGAACCGCTCGGATCCCACGGCGACACGCTTGCCCCCCACCACGCCGACCACGCCGCTGCCCACCCGCGACTCCACGTCACGCGCGACCAACTCCTGGTCGTCGGCAAGCTCGCGCAGCGCCACCGCGATCGGGTGCGCCACCTGCCGCTCCAGTGCGCCGACCATCGGCCCAACGCCCTTATCGCCCACCCACCGGACCAGCCCAAACCGCCCCTCGGTCAGCGTGCCCGTCTTGTCGAGAAGCACCACGCCCGGCTTGTTCAGCCGTTCGAGCACGTCGCCGCCCTTGATAAGGATGCCCAACCGCGCCGCCCGCCCGACTGCCGCCGTCACCGCCATCGGCGTCGCGAGCCCCAGCGCACACGGGCACGTCACGATCAGCAGCGCCACCACCGGCTCCACCGCGTGCCCCGCGTCGACCACGAGCCAAACCGCAAACGTCGCCAGCGCGATCGATCCGACAACCCAGACGAACCAGCCCGCGATCTTGTCGGCGCTGGTCACGATCGGCGCCCGCCGACGGGCGCTCTCCTCGACCATCGACATCAATCGGCCCACGCGCGTCTCCGCGCCCGTCGCCTCGACGCGCACCCGCAGCACGCCCGACATATTCACCGAACCGGCGCACACCTCGTCACCAACGCCGACATCCACCGGGCGGCTCTCGCCCGTGAGCACCGAGACGTCCACCGACGAGCGCCCGCGCACGACCGCACCATCGGCCGGCACGCTCTCGCCCGCGAGCACCTCCACGATCGACCCCGCGTCGAGCGACTCGACCGCGACCTCGCGCACGTCATCGCCCACGACGAGCCGCGCCCGCATGGGCGTGATCGAATAAAGCAGCTCGATCGAGTCCGTCGCGGCCTCTTGCCGCCGGCGCTGCACCCAGCGCCCAACAAGCAGCAGAAACACCAGCATCGTCAGCGCGTCGAAATACACCTCCCCGATGCCCAGCGCCACGTTCACCGTGCCCGCCACGGCGCCGATGCCCAGCGCGATCGCGATCGGCAGATCGAGATGCCCGGTGCGCGTGCGGATCGCTGCGGCCGCGCCCTTGAAGAAGACCCGCCCGGGCCAGCAGATCGACAGCACCGCCAGCGCCATGCCGCACGCGCGGAACATGAATTTGAACTCGGGCTCCATCCCGTCAAACTGCTCGGTGTACACCGCAATCGCCAGCAGCATCGCGTTGCCCGCGATCGCGCCCGCCACGCCGATCCGAACCAGCGCCCGCCGATCGGCCTCGCGTCGCGCCGTCCGCGCCGCGCCATCCCGCGCGGGGTGCGGCACGTACCCGAGCCGATCGATCCACCTCGCCAGGTCCGACAGCGCCACCGCGTCGCCGTCCCACACCACCCGCACCATCGACCGCCCAAGCTCCACACGGCACTCGACCGCGCCGGGGCAGAGCTCCGGCAGCTTCTCAAGCAGCCACACGCACGCGATGCAGTGCATGCCCTCGATAAACAGCTCCGCCGTGCACAGCCCGTCCGCGCGCTGCTTCACATACAGCCCGCGGAATGCCTCGTCGTCGAACTCGGCGTACTTTCGCCCCGTGCCCTTCGCACGCTCGGCATCGACACCCGCCGCATCGCGCAGCGCGTAGTACCGCCCGAGCCCGCACGCCCGAATCGCGCCGTACGCGATCCGGCACGCGCCGCAGCAAAACTGCTCCTCGTCGCCTGCGTTGACAAGCCCGGCGGGCACCGGCAGCCCGCAATGCGTGCACGAGCACGCCGACTCTACCTCGCGGCGCTGGACAGCCTCAGTCGCCATCGACCGCTCCATCCCGCGTCGCCCCATCGCCGCTGCGTGCTTGCCCGTCGGCAGCGGGGCCGTTGCGCCCGAGATCGATCACCGCTTCACCTGGGCCGCAGGTCTCGGCCACGCCGGCGCCCGCAGCCGGCGACATCATGACCGCGTGCGCAACCGTCCAGCCGCCAAGCGCCACCACGATCGCCGGCATGAGCACGGGCAAGCGCCGCCCGACCCGCCCGCTGGCCGCACGCACACCAACACCGACCGCCGCGAGCGCCGGTACGGTGCCGAGCCAGAAGACCGCCATCACCAGGGCACCCGACACCGCCGAGCCCGTGCCCGCCGCGGTCACCACATACGCGTACAGCCAGCCGCACGGCAGGAGCGTCGTCGCCCAGCCGATCAGGAACGCACGCGGCAGCACGGGCATCCGCATGAGCCGCCCGTACACGCCCTCAACGAAGCGGGCCCAGCGCTTCGGAGCCCGCGCGATCGGCACGCGCACGCCGAAGGCGCGAAGCAGGTGCACAAACCCGAATCCCGCGAGCAGCACACCCGCGACAACCATCGCCGCACGCCGAACGCCAAACGCCGCGCCGCCGAGATCCACGACCGATCCTAGAAAGCCCGCGACCAGCCCGAGCGCCATGTACGTCGTCAGGCGACCAAGGTGGTACGCCGCCTGCCCAACGCCGGCCCGCGTGCCATCCGTGCCCGCGATCGAGAGCGTCAAGAACGCCCCGCACATGCCCGCGCAGTGCACACTGCCGAGCACGCTCGCACCAAGCACCGCCAGAAACAGGCCGCTCATCGGGTCCATGGGTGGTCTCAGAATCCCACCGCGTCCACGCCGCCCTCGGCAAGCAGCAACGCGTCGCCCGCACCGCGCGCATCGAGCTCGTACACCCAGACACCCGCCGGCAAACCTTCCAGCGACCCGCGGTACCCGCCGCGGCCCTCTGCCGAGAGGCCAACACTCCGAACATCGCGTGGCGACCCTACGTGATGCACACGCAGCATCACCGACGCGTCGTCGACCGTCGCCCCGCTCGCGTCAACGATCCGCACGAGCACGTCCCAAGAGCCATCGCCGCGCGACACCTGCACCGCGTGCGACCAGCCCGTTGCCTCGCTCTGGGCGAGCTCGGCCTTATGCTCGTCCCAGCGCAGGCCCTTCTCGTAGTAGTCCGGCACGATGATCGCCCCGCCGTTGCGGTGGGCGAGGAACACCGTGGTGACCACCAGCGTGCAGCTCATGCCGAGCAGCACGAACACCATGCCGGGCCACATCCAGCTGCCACGCGGGTGGGCCGCGCTCTTGCTTTGCGTCTCAGTCGTCATCGTTCATCCTCCCCGAAGTCACATCAGTCGCCGCGTCGTCCGAGCCGCCTGGTCCCGCATCCGCACCAGCCGAACGCCACGGCCCGAGCAACCGATACGTTCGCTCAACCTCGAATCCGCTCGTGCCGGTGATCCGCAGGCGCGCGATCTGCTCACCCTCGACGAACCCATCAGCCGGCACCAGAATCGAGATCGACTCGGTCTTCAGCTCGCCAGGCCCGATCGTCAGGTCCGCCGCGTCGTCGGACACGCGAGCACCCTCGGGGCTCAGCATGGTCACGGTGAAAGACTCGGCCGCGCCCGTGCGGTTGCGGAGCTTCACGATCGCCTGGTTCACCACCATGCCATCGTTCAGCAGGGCGAACGGCGCACCGCGCCCACGCAGTAGTGTCACGTCCACGGGGCTTTTGGTCAGCAGCACGAACGACAGCAAGCCCACCAGCACGGTCAGAAGCAGCGGATAGATCACCACCCGAGGCCGAAACACGGACCAGGACTTGGTCTCGATCGCGTTCTGCGACGAGTATCGGATCAGCCCGGGCTCACGCCCCAGCTTGCCCATCACGTCGTTGCACGCGTCGATGCACTGCGCACAGTTCACGCACTCGAGCTGCAAGCCGTCGCGGATGTCGATGCCGGTCGGGCACACCTGCACGCACATCGTGCAGTCCACGCAGTCGCCCAGCGCCGGCTCGGCGTCGACAACCTTGAGCGACACGTCCGCGCCGCCCTTGCCCGCACCCTTGCGCCCCCGCTTCTTCCGCCCGCGAGGCTCACCCCGCACATGGTCGTACGACACGATCAGCGAGTTGCGATCGAGCATCACAGACTGGAACCGCCCGTACGGGCACGCCACGATGCACGTCTGCTCGCGGAAGAACGAGAAGTCGAACATCATCATCGCCGTGACGAACACCATCACGAAGAAGGGCAGCGGGTGCTCAAGCGGGCTGAGCCTCACCCACTCCGCGAGCCGCTCGGTCCCGACGAAGTACGCGAGGAATGTGTGCGCCAGCAGCATCGAGAGCACGAGGTACACCCCGTACTTCGCCGGCGTCCGCCACGCGCCCACCTTCTTCCGCTTGCCCGGCTCGCCGTCGAAAAACCGCTCGATCGGGCGGTACACGAACTCGAGATAGACCGTCTGCGGGCACGCCCAGCCGCACCAGACGCGACCGAACAGCGCGGTCATGAGAAAGATCGACACGAACACGCTCAGCACGAGCAGCGCGAGCGCGACCGTGTCGGTCGGATAGAAGACCGTCCCGAAGAGCGTGAACTCTCGAGCCCCGATGTCCAAGAGGAACGGCGGCTTACCACCGACGCGCAGGTGCGGCAACACCACGAACAACGCGATCAGCCCGTACGCGACGATCCGCCGCCGGTGCCAGTGCGTGCCACGCGAGACCTTCGGCTTGAGCCACCGCCGCGAACCGTCCGCGTTCAGGGTCGAAAGCACCCGCTCGGCTGTCTGTGCGCCAGTCCCTCCGGAAGACATGACACCGCTCCTTTGTCAGTTCGCCGGCCCTAGCCGTCCGATGCCGATTCCCCGTCGCCCGCCTCGCCCGCCGCCGGCACCTCAAAGGTCGGCCACGGATCGATGATCTCGCCCTCGGCGCCGCGAGGCCCCGGCAGGTTCTTCCCGCGAAGCGACGCGACGTACGAGGCGAGCACGATGATCTGGTTGTCGTTCAGACGCTGCTTCCACGCCGGCATCGACCCATTGGCCGCGCCTTCCTCCAGCACGGTCACGATGCCCTCAACGTCGGTGAGGTTCTTGTAGTAGTCGTCGGTGAGGTTTGTGCCGACGAGACCCTGCCCCTCGTCGCCGTGGCACGAGACGCAGTTGGTCCGGTACAGGCCGCGCGCCACGAGCTGCCACTTGCCCCCCTCAACGTCCATCATCGTCATGAGCGTCTCGGCGTTGGGCTCGAGTTCCCCGATGTCGCCGAAGAGCGCCTCCATGAAGCGCGCCTCGGTCGCCTGCGCGGTTTCGAGGTGCGTCTTGGCAAGCGGGCTCGCGTGCCAGAAAAACAGGTACGCGGCGCTGAACACGATCGACCCGAGGAAGATCGCATGCCACCACCCCGGCGTCGGGTTGTCGTACTCCTGGATGCCGTCGTACACGTGGTCGAGCAGTCTCGGATCGTGGCTCACGCGCCCACCCCTTTCGCTTCGCCCGGCCGGGCCGTCACAACGTCGTCTTCAAGAGGGATCGACGCACACCGCCGCATCTCCGAGCCGGACTTGCGCGCCACGCGCCACATCGCCGCGGCGAAGATCGCCAGGAACAGAATCAGCCCGATCTGCGGGAACACCGCCAGATCCATGTGGCTCATGATTTCGCTCATCCTCACGGTGCACCTCCGTCCGTCGCTGCCGCGGTCGACGCGACCGTCTCACCAGCCTCGTCGGCCGGCGCGGGCTTGTTCAGGTCCGTGCCGAGCCGCTGCATATACGCGACCAGCGCGATGACCTTCTTCTCGGCAAGGCCGCCCTGGCCGCCCTGGGCGACCACGTCGTCGGCGATCAGCTTCGCCTGCTCGCGGGCCATCGCCTCGGCGTTGACCACCGCGTCGCCATACGGCACGCCCAGCATCGCCATCGACTTGACCTTCGCCGGGATCGCGCCGAAGTCCAGGTCCTGCTCAAGCAAGAACCCGTAGCTCGGCATGATCGAGCCCGCCACCACGCTCCGCGGATCCCGGAAGTGGTTCACGTGCCACAGCGAGTTCGGGTTCGTCACACCCTCGCGAGCGAGGTCCGGCCCGATGCGGCGCGAGCCCCACTGGAACGGCCGGTCGTACACAAACTCGCCCGCCTTCGAGTACTCGCCGTAACGCTTCTTCTCCGCGTACATCGGGCGGATCATCTGCGAGTGGCAGTTGTAGCAGCCCTCGGCGATGTAGATGTCACGCCCCGCCAGCTCCAGCGGCGTGTACGGCTGCACGCTCGCGATCGTCGGCACGTTCGACCGGATCAGGAACAACGGAATCATCTCGAACACACTCGCGATCGACACCGCGATCAGCGTGTAGATCGTGAAGCGGATCGGGAGCCGCTCCCACCGCCGGTGCCACATGCCCTGCAGGAACACGTCGCCCTTCTTGCCGAGCTCGATGGTGTCGGTCAGCTTGCTCTCGGCGAGCGGCGGGTCGACGTAGTCGGCCGACAGCGGCGCGGCGCGATGCACGGGCGTGTCGTACTTGCCCGGCTTCATCCGCCAGGTCATGAAGATGTTGACCATCATCACGACCACACCCGCCAGGAACAGCGTCCCGCCGATCACGCGGATCCAGTAGAACGGCATCAGCTTGATGACCGTCTCGACAAAGTCCGGGTAGGCGAGGTTGCCGGTCTGGTCGAACGCACGCCACATGAGGCCCTGCGTGATGCCGGCCGTGTAGATCGAGATCACGTACAGCAGAATGCCGATCGTCCCGATCCAGAAATGCAGCGACGCAGCCTTCACCGACCACAGCTTGCCCGACTGGAAGATCCGCGGCGCGAGCCAGTAGATCATGCCGAACGTCATGAACCCGTTCCAGCCGAGCGCACCGCTGTGAACGTGCGCGATCGTCCAGTCCGTGTAGTGGCTCAGCGCGTTCACGCTCTTGACCGAGAGCATCGGGCCCTCAAAGGTCGACATGCCGTAGAACGTGATGCCCACGACGAAGAACTTCAGAATCGGATCGCTCGCCACGCGGTTCCACGCGCCACGAAGCGTCAGCAGCCCGTTGATCATGCCGCCCCACGAGGGCATCCACAGCATCACGCTGAACACCATGCCCAGGCTCGAGGCCCACGCCGGCAGCGCCGTGTAGTGCAGGT
>CAYQAD010000080.1:0-3518 GCA_964415125.1 uncultured Phycisphaeraceae bacterium
TGCGCGGTCGATCAGGCGAACGCGCCGGCCGTGCGTTTGTACCGCGGCATGGGTTTCAACACCGCGAGCACGCGCCACGCGTACGTCGTTGGGATCGACTGAAAAATGAGGCGTTTGCACGCTTGACCGCGTTGGCGCTGCCGCGAGGCGGGCTCGCCGCAACCGACCGCGCATGCGCCAACGCGAACGACACGTCAACCCCGCGCCTACGCCGACGCACCGTGCGCGAGTCTTCCACAACATGCACAACCATGGCGGCAAAACGACGCCCGGTCGGTGGAGAAGTTTTCCTCGTGCGCGCAACCCCTTGCACGCGAAGCAACAACCGACGCGACAGCCTGCCGCGCGCATCCGACACGCTTGCTCTCTCCTCACGCGACGCTTACCGTGGCCCCCGCGAGTCACGGATCGACCCGCTTCTTTCGGCCTCGCCCGGCACTCCTCCGAGCACCGCTCGGAACGCCCGCGACGCATGCCCGCCGGTGCCTCTACACGCACCCACGACGCGGCGCATCGCAACGCGTGCACACGACGGGCCGAGCCACGTGAACGGACTCTCCCCCATGTTGGCGTGCCACGCCGCCCGCTGAGCTCGTTCGAGCAACGCCGCGGATGGTTCACCCGCGTTCGCCCCCGGGCGCCGCGGGCACGCGGTCGGTCTGTCTCCGCATTCGAGGGCTGGGGCCTTCGGACACGGGGCGCATCGGCGACACACCAGCTCACGCCGTGCCGCACGAGGCAGCCCGGCTCATCGCGTCGTCTGCTCCCGCAAGAGCACGCCCGACGCCGGAAGGGAAACCACGTTGACGACCGACCGCACCCCTACCGCCGCCTCGCCCGCCTCTTCTTCAAGCGCCCAAGGCACGTCGACCGCCGCCCCGGGCCGGGCCGCCCGCGCCACCCGAGCCACCCGCATCGTCACGGCCCCCACCCGCGAGTCGGCCCCAACGACCACCGCCGCGCCCATCACCAAGCCCGCCGCGACGCTCGGCACGCAGGCTGCCGTGCCCGCCGCGCAACAGACCAACAGCGCCGCGACGCTCGACCGCATCCGCGCCCGCCTCGCCGATGAGCTCGGCGCCGACCGCGTCGCCCGCTACTTCGACGGCTCGGCCAACATCACGCTCACGGGCTCACGCCTCGACGTGGCCGTGCCCACCCACTTCATCGCCGACATGCTCAGCCGGAAGTTCGGCGACTCGCTCCGCCGGGCCGTGTCGGCGGAGACCACCGGCCGGGTCGAACTGCGCTTCCGCGTCGACAGCACCCGCTCGCCCGCGGCCCCCGCCGCCAGCCAGCCCGAGTCGGCGGCCCCGGCGACAGCAAAGAAGAAGCCGCGCGACGCGGCCCGCCGATTCCGCTTCAATGACTTCGTCGTCGGCGAGGCGAACAAGCTCGCCTACTCCGCCGCCCGTGCCCTCGCGACCGAGACGGACAACGCCGCCCTCAGCCCGCTGTTCATCCACGCCTCGTGGGGCCTGGGCAAGACGCACCTGCTCCAGGCGATCGCCGCCGAGGCGCGTCGCCCGGGCGTGAAGGTCCGCTACACCACGGCCGAGGCGTTCACCAACGGCTTCGTCGCGGCCCTGCGCAACAACACGCTCGACGCCTTCCGCGCGACCTACCGCGCCCTGGACGTCCTCTGCATCGACGACGTGCACTTCATCGCGGGCAAGAAGCAGACCCAGTCAGAGCTGCTGCACACGATCGACTCGATCGGCATGGCCGGCGCACGCATCGCGCTCGCCTCCGACGGGCACCCGCGTGACATCCAGAACCTCGCCGAGGCGCTCTCGAGCCGCTTCCTCGCGGGCATGGTCGTGCGGATCGATCCGCCCGACGAGCCGCTGCGTGTGCAGCTGGTGCGGTCGATCGCCGCCCGCCAGTCGATGCACCTGGACCAGGACGCGGCCGTGGTCATCGCCGAGCGTGTCGCGCGCTTCCCGGCGGGGCGCTCGGGCGCCACCGGCGGCTCGGTCCGCGACATCGAGGGCATGCTCGCGCAGGTCCGGGCCGTCGCCCAGCTCCTGCCCGACCTCGCCCACGCCGACGGGCACATCGGGGCGGACCTGGTCCGCCGGGCGTTGGGGCTGGCCGAGGCGCCGTCGACCCGCGTGCCGCGCCGCCCGATCGCCGTCGAGACGATCGCCGCGGAGGTCTGCCAGTACCTGCGCGTCGACATGGCCGAGCTGCTCGGCAAGGGTCGGCACAAGCGCGTCGTGCTCGCGCGGGCGATGTCGACGTACCTGGCCCGCACGATGACGACCCGCTCCTACCCGGAGATCGCCCGAGCCCTGGGCCGGCCGAACCATTCGACCGTCATCACCGCGTACAACCGCACGATGAAGCAGCTCGACGAGAACCACCGCATCGACATCGACAGCGAGTTCGACGGCCTCACCCTCGCCGAGCTCGCCGAACGCCTCCGCGCCGCAGTCCAACGCGCGCACACGGGCTGAACAAGGCATCACCCGCGTGCGCGAGGATCTATGCGGCACGTTGCTAGTGGATGTCGACCACGTTCTTGTCAGAATCAAAGTCAATTGACAGCCAAACTTTTCGGCTCGCGGAAACTGGCAGGTCTGTTGCATACGCCACGCCATCAAAGACGGTGTGCGCGTAGTCGAGGTTTACCAGAACGCGATACAGCTCACCGTCGCTGTAAGGCTCATACACATCCCCGTACGGAATCTCCGACGCATCGAGTGTCGCGTGGACTTCTTGCAACGACATTCCAACAGCCACCAGCTCTAGCACCTGTTGTCGGCGATCCCGCGTTTCGGCCGGCGTTATGCTCGACAGAAAAGACAAACCCGCAACAACAACGAGCGCGAGTCCGATCAATGCGGGCACTCGGAGAACGCGAGATACTCGTGTCACGCAATGCATGTCAGACCGCATCCAAAACGCTCGCCAGCGAGCGAAAGACTCTCTTCAATCCCGCCCCAACCACACCCAAGCGATGATGCAAACTGCGTGACTTCAAAGGCCCTCATCACCACGGTGTCCGCCGCACCGCAACATCGACCTACCCCAGCTTCGCGCGGATGAGATCGGCCCGTGCACTTCTGCGTTGGTCCTGATCGAGCTCCTCCCCCACCGCCCGCTGCAGGTGCGCGGGCTGGGTGAGCAGCATCAGGTGGTGCACGGTCAGCAGGTCCGTGCTGTCGATCAGCTCGCTCACCACGCCGAGGCGCAGCAGGCTCAGAAGCTTCATCGACTCCTCGGTGCTCAGCAGCCGGGCGTGTGCGAGCACGCCCATCGCGCGGTGCACCTGGTCTTGCAGAATCGGCGTCTTTCGGCTCAGCAGCTTCCGCCTCGCCATGCGCTCGTAGTCGATGACCTTGGGCACAATGTCGGCCTCGAGCTCGGCGAGCAGCACCCGCTCGCTCTTGCCCAGCGTCGTCTGGTTCGAGAGCTGGTAGAAGTCGCCCGAGGCGTCCGAGCCCTCGCCGTAGAACCCGCGCACCGCCAGGCTCATGCCCTCGGCCGCACGCTTGACCTTCTCGATCTCGCCC
>CAYQAD010000080.1:3528-9826 GCA_964415125.1 uncultured Phycisphaeraceae bacterium
GCAGGTGCAGCATCACGCTGAAGCGCGCGCCCGTGCCCACGTTCGTCGGGCAGCACGTGAGGTATCCGAATCGCGGGTTGAAGGCGTAATCGAGCGACGCCTCGATGCGATCGTCCGCCGCGTCGACCGCGGCCAGCGCCGCCGCGAGGTCGAGCCCCGCGTGGATCCGCTGGATGCGCAGGTGGTCTTCCTCGTTGACCATGATCGCGAGCTTTTCATCGGGCAGGCTCACCGCGAGTGCGCGGGGCGTGTCGACGCCGCCCACGCCCGAGGACAGCTTGCCCTTGGCGTGCTGGCGGCTGATCAGGTGCCGCTCGACGAGCAGCTCGCGGTCGATCGCGGGCATCTCGTGCACGTCGACCCAGGTGAGCGGCGGTGTGCCGTCGTCGTTGGCCGCCGACACGTGCGCGCGGGCTGCGCCGAGCAGGTGTCGGCGGTCGTCGTCGGTCGCGGTGGGCGCGAAGGGAAAGCCGACGAGGTTGCGCGCGAGGCGCACGCGCGACGACATCACCACGTCGGCGTCGCGCCCGCGGCCGGTGAGCCATTCCGCGCCGGCCTCGAAGGCGGGGGGCGTCGGGCCCGAGGGCCGGCGGTCGGGCGTGTCCGGATTGTCGCCGGTGGGCGTGCTCATGGTCGATGCTCTACTGGTCGGCCGGGTCGCCCTTGGTGGGCTCGGCGGTGTCGATCTCGTCGCTGCTGAGCAGCACCGTGGTCTTCTCGATCAGGTCCCGCAGCTGGGCGGCACGCTCGTACTCCTCGTTCCGCACCGCGTCACTCAATTGCTTGCGCAGCTGGGCCAATCGGCTCGCCCGCTGCTCGGCGTCGCCCAGAAGCTCCTCGATCGTTTGGCCCTTCGCGAGCCGGCTGGCAGCCAGCGCTCGGCGGGGGATCTTGCCCACGTGGTGCCCGCCGCCCTCGTGGGCCCGCTCGAGCATGGGCGAGATCGGCCGCTCGAACGCCTTGTAGCACGACGCGCACCCGAGCAGGCCCGTCTGCTTGAACTTCAGGAAGGTCCGCCCGCAATCCGGGCACGCCAGGGCCTGGGCGGGCGTCGCCCCCGGGCCGCCCGCGCCGCCCGCCGAGCTGCCCGTGAGGAACTGCCCGATGACCTGCTGGACCGACGCCTGGGGCGAGGGATCGAGATTGAGCTCGGCGGCACACGGCTCGCACAGATGCCGCTCGTCCTTCACGCCGTTCTTAATGACGACCTCATGGATCGTCGCCTCGCGCTCTTGGCAGTGCTGGCACAGCATCGGAACTCCACATCGCCGCCCGCCAGGACACCACGCACGACACCCGCGCGATCCGGGCACCCGATCATAGTGGCTCGACCAAAAACAAACCGCCCCGCACGTCGCGGGGCGGCTGAAAGTTCGTTGTGTTGCCGGCCAGAGCCGGCGCGCGTGGGGCTCAGCTGTCCTCGCCAGCCTTCTGCAGGCGGGTGTAGCCGTACTTGCGCTTCAGGGGCTTGACGACCAGGCCCGACTTGATGGCCCGCGCCGAGACGGTGATCCGCTTCTCACGCTTCACGCCGTTCTCCTCGACGATCGCGTTGACCGTCTGGAGATTGGGCTTGAAGGTCCGGCGGGTGATGCCGGTGGTCTTGAGGCCGAAACCGCCCTTGGAGATCTTCGCACCGCCGTAGGCACGCTTCTTGCCGAAGGTTGTCTTCTTGCCGGTGAAGTGGCACTGCTTGGGCATCGCTGGGTCTCCGAAAGGGGCCGAGGGGGACATTAGGCCCGGATCGCCGCAGAGGAAAGCGGCGGCCGCTTCCGGCAATTGGCGGCGGCACGTCGCCCGCACCCAAACACGATCCATACGACAGGCTCAGGCGGCCGGCTCAGGCAGTTGGCTCGGGCCGTCGGCTCACGGCCTGCTGAGGTTCTGCCGCGTGATCATCAGGTCCAGCGTCTGGCAGACCAGGTCGATCTCCCGGTCGCTCAGATGGTTGTGGAAGGGCAGCGCGATCGTCCGGGCCGCGACTGATTCGGCGATCGGGAAGTCGCCCTCGGCGTGCCCGAACCTCGCCCGGTACGGCGGCTGGAGGTGGATGCAGGGGAAGTAGTCCCCTGCCCCGATATCGTGCCGACGCATCCCCGCGATGATCTCGTCCCGCTCCTCACGCGTGTAGCCGGTCTCCAGGCGCACCACGAACACGAACCACGACAGCGACGCCTCGGCCACGACCGTGGGCAGCACGACCCGCCCCGAGTCGAAGAGCCGATTGATGTACGCGTTGGCGACGCGCTGGCGACGCTCGATGATCTCGTTGAGGCGGCGGATCTGCGCCAGGCCCAGCGCCGCCGACACCTCCGACATGCGGAAGTTGTACCCGAACGCGTCGTGCGTCAGCCAAGACCCGGTCACCTTGCTCGAGGTGTCGTCGGTGGCGCGGGGCACGGACCGGCCCTGGTTGCGCAGCGATCGGCAGGTGTCGGCCAGGCGCGAGTCGTCGGTGACGATCATGCCGCCCTCACCCGTCGTGATCTGCTTGTTCGGATAGAAGCCGAAGACGCCCACGCGCCCGAACGAGCCGCAGGGCCTGCCCTTGAGCGAGGCGCCCAGCGCCTCGCAGCAGTCCTCGACCAGCGGGATCTCGTGCTTCGACGCGATCCGCGCGTAGGCGTCCATGTGCGCCGGATTCCCGAAGGTCTCCACAGCCAGGATCGCCTTGGTCCTGGGTGTGATCGCAGCCTCGATCTTTTTCGGGTCCATGTTCAGGCTCGCCGGCTCGATGTCCACGAACACGGGCGTCGCCCCGCGGTGCACGATGCAGTTGGCCGACGCGATGAACGAGAAGGGCGTGGTGATGACCTCGTCGCCGGGCCCGACGCCGAGGGCCTCGAGCGCGATCGTGAGGCCCGAGGTGCCCGAGTTCACCGCGACGCCGTGCTCCGTGCCCGCGACCGACGCGCACGCGTGCTCGAACCGCTCGGCCATGGGCCCAAGGGCAAGCCGACCGGACCGCAGCACCTGCGTGACCGCATCGATCTCGGCGTGCGTGATGTCGGGGGAGGACAGCGGGATCTCGTCGGGATTCATGCGACCAGCCTATTCAGCGGCGGCGGCGGGTGCCGGACCCAGTTGGCATGCGCGTTTATCGAACGCGCTCTCGACAACCGCAAACCCGGTTACCCTGCGGCCCGATCGACCCGCCGACGTTCACTCACCGACCGCGAGCACTCCCATGCCCCGCTTCACGAGGCTTGCCTGCATCACGTCAATTGTCGCGAGCGGACTGACCCTCGCCGCGTGCGCGGTTCCGCCGCGAAACGCGGTGCCAGTCGAGCTCGCGTTGAAGGCGCAGCTGCCGGGCCTTCCAGATGCTCGCAACGTCGAGCACGCCGCAAGCGGGCCTGAGACCGAGCGGGGCTGGCGTGACTGGCTCGCCCGACATCCGGCCGTGTGGAACGCGATGCAGCCAGTGCGGCTTCTCGCGATCTCGGGCGGGGGCGCAAACGGCGCGTTTGGTGCGGGCCTGCTGGTCGGCTGGACCCAGCGCGGTGATCGGCCCGAGTTCCAGCTCGTCACTGGCATCAGCACCGGCGCGCTCACGGCGCCCTTCGCATTCCTTGGGCCCGATTACGACCACGTGCTCAGCGAGGTGTACACCGGCATCTCAAGCGACGACGTTCTCGACGACGGCGGCATCGTCGAGGCGCTCTTCCACACGGTCTTCGGCGAGGCGTTCGCCAGCACCAGACCGCTGCAAAGACTGCTTGAACGCCACGTGACAGAAGACGTCATCGATCGCATCGCCGAGGAGCACCGAAAGGGCCGACGCCTGCTCGTGGGCACCACCAACCTCGACCTGATGCGCATCGTCTATTGGAGTATCGGCGACATCGCGGACTCACAGCACCCCGAACGAGCCGAGATCATCCGGCGCGTGCTACTCGCCTCGGCTTCGATTCCCGGCGCGTTCCCGCCGGTCGTGTTTGACGTAGTCGCCGGCGGCAACACGTACGACGAGCTTCACGTTGACGGCGGCGTGAGCACGCAACTGTTCGCCTACCCGCTCGACTTCGACCTCGGTGCAGCACTCGAGGACGCCGGGGTTTTCAACGATCGCGCCATCTACATCATCCGCAACGCGCAGCTCGAAGTCCGGCAAGACGTTGTGAAACGACGGACGCTTGACATCACACGCAGATCCATCGCGTCGCTCATCAGCACACAGAGCCAGGGCGACATGTACCGCGTGTTCGTTGGTGCGAAACGCGACGGCTTCGCCTTCCACCTCGCCGACATCCCCGGGGATTTCGACCGAGCGCCGCGCGAACTCTTCGATACCGAGTACATGACTGAGCTTTACCAGATCGGCAAAGGCATGGCAGCGGAAGGATTCCAATGGCAGGACACGCCGCCCGGCTTCACGCCCCACGACGAACCTGTGCGGCGGTAGCCTCGCTAGGTGGACGCACAGGACCGCGACTTTCGCTGGCCGCCGAATCGGCCGGCCAACGTTGACTCCCCGGCCGGCCCGGGAGACAGCAGCCAGACGAGCCTCCGGCACGTCGTGGGGCCGCCCGGCCCCATCCGCCAGGCCCTGCTCGATCTCGAGGCCGCCTTCCTCGCCCCCACCGCCACGACCTGGCCGCCCGACGACTGGACCCCCGAGCCGAGCTCGGCGGCGTGTCCGCGCTGCGCGACATCGGTCGGGCCATCCGAGGCCGACGGCGACGGCTGCCCCGCCTGCCGAAACCTAAGGCTCCGCTGGGAGCGGGCCTTCCGACTCGGCGAGTACCACGGCGACCTGGCCGAGGCGGTCCAGCAGGTCAAGTTCACCGCCTGGCGCCGGCTCGCCTTTGACCTGGGCATCCACCTCGGCCATCGCCTGGCCCCCGAGCTCGGCCGGCTAGGCATCGACCCCGCCCGGGCCCGCCTCGTGCCCATGCCCACCGCGACCGCCCGCAGGCTGAATAGAGGCATCGACCACCCGCTCGCGATCGCCCGAGGCGTTCGGCATTCGACGGGCATCCCGATCTCCAGGCCGTTGCGCAAGGCCCTCCGCCCGCCCAACGCCGACCTGCCCCGATCGGCCCGCCGGGCGAACGTCGCGGGGTCGATCCGCCTCGCCCGCACGCTGGGCCGGATGAAGACGCGATCGAAGCCGTCACTGGCAGGCCGGCTCGCAGCCGGGATGCCCGCCTGGGCCACGGGTGGGCGGCGGGGCCCGGTCGAGCTTGTGATCCTTCTTGACGATGTGCGGACGACGGGCGCGACCATGACGGCCGCCGCCCGGGCTCTGAAGGGCCATCCGGCCTGGTTTGGCGGGGACGCCGGGGCCCCCGCGACGCTGTGGATCGCGGCTGTCGCGGTCACGCCGACCAGCGACCGCCGACTCCAGACGGACCAGGCACCCGCGCAGGCCGATTCCCAGGCTGGACCAGAACCCCAAGACGCCTCGGTCGCCAGCGCAGAATCGGCCCACAGGGGCGGATAGGCTGTTGGAGCCCGAAATCGGCGTCCCGGCCGGGGTTTGCCGACACCCGCCGCGCAGTCATCCACGGCTTTTGCACGAAGAGCCACGTTTCGTCGGGCGGTCGGCTTCACGAAACATGAAAATCTGATGCTTGTCGAGCCTGCTTTCTTGACTCTCTTTGGGCGAGGTCTATTCTCTCCCTCGCCGCTCAGCGGCATGGCAGGCCTTGGCGAGACGCCGCAGCCCGCCTCAACTCTTTGACAAGTGAACAATCGGGTTGCACGAGAATGTGCCCTCCATCACCGCGTACATGCGGGGCTCCTGCCCGGAGCCAGATGGTTGGGACCAATGGGTGGGCGACTAAACCTCGCCCGCTTGAACTCTCGTGTAACAATGAGCCCGTCCCTATTCCGGCCCACCGCTGGGTAGGGACACGCAAATTGAAAGAGTTCAGCACAGACCGGCGCGGTGGAGGGATGTCGAGAAGGCTTGCCTTCGAGACGAAATCCACACGCGTGCCAGTCAGACCTTCAACGAAGATCACCAGAGGCCTTCGGGCTTCTGGAACACTGGAATTCAAGTGAAGAGTTTGATCCTGGCTCAGTCTGAACGCTGGCGGCATGGTTAAAGCATGCAAGTCGAACGAGAACCCTTCGGGGTGAAAGTGGCGAAAGGGCGAGTAATGCGATCGAATGTACCCCGAGGTGGGGGATAGCGTCGGGAAACTGGCGGTAATACCCCATGTCCTCTACGGAGAAAAGGCTTGCCGCCTTGGGATCAGCGATCGTCCTATCAGGTAGTTGGTGAGGTAAAGGCTCACCAAGCCGAAGACGGGTAGCGGGTGTGAGAGCATGACCCGCCGCATCGGAACTG
>CAYQAD010000081.1:0-9825 GCA_964415125.1 uncultured Phycisphaeraceae bacterium
ACGGCATCCCCGACGGCGCCGTCACGCTCTCGGACTTCTCGTTCTACCTCGGCCTCTGGGGCGCGAGCGATGCGGCGGCGGACCTGACGACCGATGGCACGTCCAACGGCGTCCCGGATGGTGCCGTCACGCTCTCAGACTTTTCTTTCTACCTCGGCCTCTGGGGCGCGGGCTGCCCGTAAACCCTTCGCGCCTTCATCGAAGACCACCAGTGACGACCCGCTCGGCTGCATGCGCCGACGCGGCGGCGGTCGCGTGGAGCCTCGTCGCCGAAGGAAGCGACGTGCTCGGTCGCGTGCTGGGTCATGGCACATCTGGTTGGGGCAGTGCCCGCGGCTTCACGGCCGGCCGCACTTGCATCGAATCGAGTCGAACCCTTCGGTGCACTCGCGGGCAGCCGTGCAACACCGGTGGCGGCTTGTTCTTGGGTGCCACTCGCGACGTCACGCACGTGCTGAAGTGAGCACATGCGGGAGATCCGAGACTCGACGAGCGCTCGGGACTTGATCGCCGTCGATTGAGGCAAGCTGAGCCTGCGCGAGCGGGTGGACGCCCGCCCGCCCCTATCACAGCATAAACATCACGGCGAGGTCAGGATCAGTTCCCGGTTCCGGCATCGTTCTACGAGGAGGTAGATGTAGCCGGCGGCGGGGCCGCGTTGTGACAGCATGCCTGCCGCGGGCTCGCGGGAGAGTGCCATGAGATCGATCGGACTCGTCGTTCTTGTCCCCGCGTTGATCGCGCTGCAGGCCGCCATCGCGGCTGCCCAGCCCGCAGTGCCCGACCTGGGGATTACGAACGAAGCCTCGTACCAAGCCGTGATTGAGGCGATCCGGACCAGCGAGTATGTCCGAGCCGACTCCGCCCTTGATCCGGTGCCACAGGGACCCGCGGCACTCGCGGCGCTCCCCCACGTTTGCCGGGCCGGGGCCGCAGGCCATCACCATCGACAACGCGGCGGTGCTGCTCAGCGGCTCGCCGGTGTCGCACTACAGCCAAGCCGTGCGCGAGAATCCCTGGTACTTCGCGTTCAGCAGTCCGCGCCCGAGGGCCAGGACCTCATCAACTCGCTCATCGAGTCTGGCGATCGGATCACCGAACTCTCAGCCGCACTCGATGACCCCCATGCCGTGCTGCTCGCCCTCCTCGACGACTACCTCGCGGCGGTCGATGCGATGCAGGGTCGCGTCGAAGCGAGCCGAGACTCGGTGCCCGACGACCTCAAGTTCCGTGACGGAGGGATGCTCGTGCTCGACCCGTGGGGCGGAATCGGCCAAGACCTGACCGACGTGACGGGGACTGGCTTCTTTCCGCAGTCGGGCGGCCCGACTGCTCTCAGGCCGCGCTTCGAGCAGGATCAGCCGCGTCCTTGCGATGCCGTTCGCACCAGGCGACCCACGGAACTGGGATCTCTTCCTCGGATCGGCCTGCGGCGTCATCCCACCCGTCAACGGCGTCTTGTCGATGGATCGAGACGGCGGCTTCCGGTACACACCCAAACCCGGCTTCCAGGGCGAGGATGTCTTCAGCTACACCGCCTTCGTCGACTACACGGGGCGCATGGACACCGGGCCCGGCGGGGCGCCTCCGATCGCTCGCAGCGACTACGCCACGGTGATCATCCGCTTTGGCGTGCCGCAAGATCAACCCGAAGCTTGGGCGCCAGCGTACAACTCGGCGGACATGTTCGACCTCATTGCATTTCTTCGCGTCTACGACGCGGGCAACGCCGCCGCAGACATCGCCGCACCGTCCGAAACGCTCGTTGCCCAGGACGTGAACGCCTCTATCGAAGCGATCGAAAACACCGGGGAGTAGCCAGTCCGCGAGGGGTCCGCGCGCAAGACCGGGTCATCCCGCGACGCGAGCGGAACCATCGGGTCTTCGCGGCGGAGATGCGAGGTACGGATTGATGATGGCAGACGACCGCGTGCGGCTCAACGACGCCAGCCGAACCCTACTTCGAGCAGGTGGTGAAAAGGCCGGTGCAGTCAAGATCGGCATCGCCGCGCACAGCATCAACGCCCGTTGGCGACAGGCTGCACGACGCATCGAGCGTGATCGAGAGGGGGATTCCGAACGGCCCGCAGCGTGCTGCGGTGCGGAAAATGGGCGATCCGAGACTCGAACTCGGGACCTCTTCCTTGTCATGGAAGCGCGCTAGCCAACTGCGCCAATCGCCCGCTATCTCGGCCTCTCGGCCGGGTCGCAACAGTATACGCCCTTTCGCCGGCCGGCTACTCCCTCGGCGGGTCGATCTGGAGGGGCACGAGCTCGAACCGATCGACGTCCACGAGGCCCCGGTCGCCCAGTTTGAGGCTGGGGATCACGGTCAGGGGCAGGAAGCTCAGGGGCATGAAGGGGTCCTCGAGCGGCGTGCCCAGGGATGCGGCGGCCCGAAGCACCGCGGCCTGCTCGGCGACCGTCTCGGCCGCCGGTTGGTCGGACATGAGCCCCGCGACCGGGAGCCTCAGCAGGGCAAGCAGCTTCCCTCCGGCGGCGACGGCCTGCCCGCCGCCCGCCCGCGCCACAGCGTCCGCGGCGACCGCCATGTCCTCATCATTCGAGCCCAGCACCGTCAGGTTGTGCGAGTCGTGCCCCACCGTGCTCGCGATCGCGCCTCGGGACATACCAAACCCCTGCACGAACCCAAGGCCGACCCTGCCGCTGCCGGTGTGACGCTCGATCACGGCGAGCTTCAGAAGGTCACGCGCCGGATCCGCGGCGAACTCACCGGCCTCGCTTGCGAAGGTCGCCGTGCGCGCCTCGGTGAGCAACTGGCCCGGCAACATGCCGATCACGCGGAGCGTCGACTGCCCTTCGCCCGCGATGCGAAACATCTCGGGCGCGACGGTGCTCGCGAGGCGAACCGTCTGCCCGTGCCGGGGGCTTGGCGTTGCGGGTGGAGCCGACGCGCGCTCGTCAAAGCGCTTTCCTGCGACGAAGACCTCGCGTGGGCGGATGTCGTTGAGATCGTCGAAGACGATCAAGTCGGCGTGGTACCCGGGCGCGATGGCCCCGTAGGCGGGCAGGCCGTAGTGCTCGGCCGCGTGAAGCGAGCCGATCGCGATCGCGAGCGCGGGGTCCATGCCGAGGGTAACCGCGCGTCGAACGACGTGGTCGATGTGGCCCTGCTCGTCGAGGTCCGCGGGGTGGCGGTCGTCGGTGCAGAAGCAGAAGCGATGCGCGTTGGCATCCGTGACCGCGGGCAGCAGCGCTTCGAGGTTCCGCGCGGCGCTGCCTTCCCGGAGGTAGACGCGCATGCCGAGGCCGACCTTTTCCTCAGCTTCCTCGCGTGTGGTGCACTCGTGGTCGGACGAGATGCCCGCCGCCCGGTATGCGCGAAGCCCCGGGCCGCGCAGGCCAGGGCAATGGCCATCCACCCGCGAGCGGCGCAGGCCGAGGTCGACCTTCGCGAGGACGCCGGGATCGGCATGGATGACGCCCGGGAAGTTCATCATCTCGGCGAGCGCCACCACCCGCGGGTCGTCAAAGAGCGGCTCAAGATCGTCGGCGTCGAGGACCGCGCCGGCGGTCTCGAAGGGCGAGGCTGGCACGCAGCTCGAGACCGCGAACCACATGCGCATCGCCGTCGCGGCGGCGTCGTCCATGAGCCAGCGAATGCCGTCCACGCCGAGCACGTTGGCGATCTCGTGGGGATCCAGCACGACACCGGTCGTGCCGTGCGCCAGGGCGAGGGGCGCGAAGTGCCTCGGCATGAGCATGGTGGACTCGACGTGCATGTGGGCGTCGATGAGCCCCGGCGCGACGAAGGCGCCATCGAGATCCACCCGCTGGGCGGCCTCAGTGAACTCTCCGACGCCCGCGAATCGGCCGCTCGCGATCGCGACGTCGCCGCGCTCGACCCGGCGCGCAAACACGTTGACGACCTGTGCGTTGGCAAGCACGAGGTCGGCCGGGGCGTCGCCGCGTGCAACCTCGATGAGATGGGGATCGACAGCCGGGTGACGCATCTGGTGCATGTGTGCCTCCAAGGGGCGGAGGGTACCATCGCGGCATGTCCTACTGCCTTCGTGTCCTGATGAGGCTGGTTGCTGTCGCGTGTGTGTTTGCCCTGCCCCTGGAGCCGGCGGCTGGGCAGATGCCGACGCCCACGGCCGAGGAGCCGCCCGCCCCCGTGGTGCCGGCCGGGAGATCATCGCAGGACTCGCCCCGCGCGACGGTCATCGAGTTCTTCAACACGATGAATCGGCTCGAGCAGACCGCATCGATTCTGGGGCAGAATCCGCAGCGTCGCCTGCCGGACCTGTTTGATACCGCGATCATCAGCGCGGACCAGATCGAGACGCGAGCGCGCATGCTCAAGGTGTTTCTCGATCGGCTGGAGTACGTGCAGACGCGGTTCATACCCGACGCCGAGGAAGTCGCGAGCACGTCGATCGCGACGTACACGCTCTACCCGCGGGACGACCGCCCCGGGCACGCCCGCTTCCAGGCGCTGACCGACGGGCGCTCGGTGACGCTCGTGCTCGACGAGACCGACGGCCAGTGGAAGTTCTCCGAGCAGACCTACGAGAACATTCCCGCCCTCTTCCTCGCCACCGGCGGCCAACCCGCGCGCTTCAGCACGGTACCGACGACGATCACGCGCCCCATGCTCCTGCGGGCGGTGATCCCGGGCAACCTGCAGTCCCGCACCTTCGCGGGGATCGAGGCCTGGCAGGGCATCGCGATCATCGGGCTCGTGCTCATCGGGCTCACGCTCGATCTGGCGACGAGGTTCCTGCTGCGCTGGGTCTGGACGCGCTTCGCCAACGGCAAGGGGCACACCGACCGGGTCGACCCGGAACTGCTCGCCAAGACGGTCCGGCCGTTCGGCGTGCTCGTTGCCGCGATCTTCTGGTTCGCCACGCTGAACCTGCTGGACCTCAACCCGCTGCCGCTCGCGGTGCTCTCGGTTGCGATCCGGTTCTTCCTCGCGGTGGCGATGGTGCTCGCCGCGTTCAGGCTCACCGACCTGACCTCGGACTATTTCCTCCGCAAGGCCAAGCGGACCCGCTCGCGGTTCGACGATCTCCTGATCCCACTGCTGCGCAAGACGACGAAGGTCGTGCTCGCGATTCTGGCTGCGATCTACGTCGCCGAGAGTCTCTCGATCGAGATCCTCCCGCTGCTGACCGGTCTTGGCATCGGTGGTATCGCGGTGGCGTTCGCGGCCAAGGACACTATTGAGAACTTCTTCGGCTCGGTCGCGGTCATCCTCGATCGCCCCTTCGAGGTCGGCGATTGGGTCCAGATCGACAGCCTGGAAGGCACGGTCGAAGAGCTCGGGCTGCGCTCCACGCGCATCCGGACCTTCTACAACTCGCTCGTGACGGTGCCGAACTCCGTGCTCGTTCGGGCCACGGTAGACAACTTCGGCAAGCGCCGGTATCGCCGGTACCGCACGATGCTGAACGTCACCTACGACACGCCGCCCGAGCGCATCGACGCGTTCTGTGAGGGCATCCGCGAGATCATCCGGGAGCACCCGTACACGCGCAAGGACTACTACCACGTCTACCTCAACGAGTTCGGCGCGCACTCGCTGGACATCCTGCTGTACATCTTCTTCCAGACCCCGGACTGGTCGACCGAGATCCGCGAGCGGCATCGGCTCATGCTCGATGTCATCCGACTGGCGCACAGCCTCGGCGTGTCGTTCGCCTTCCCCACGCAGACGCTCCACCTCGTGCGCGAGGACGGGGCCCTGCCCGAGCCCAAGCCCGAGGTTCCGGAATCGAGCGCGGAGTTCGCCGCACGCAAGGCGGGCCAAGACGCCGCGAAGCAGATCATGGCCGATCAGCCCTGGCGATCACGCCGACCAGGCGCGGTCGTGTTCGACGGCATGGAGGGCAAGCTCGATCAGCCGTAAGCCTCGCTCGATGGGGCCGGCTGGCGTGCGTCCTTACTCGGCGAAGAGGGCGTCGACAAAGCGATCGGGATCGAACGGCTCGACATCCTCGGGCCGCTCGCCCACGCCGATGAACTTGACCGGCACGTTGGTGGAGTGGCGCACCGCCACGACGATGCCGCCGCGTGCGGTCCCATCGAGCTTGGACAGGAAAATACCGGTCACGCCCGCGGCCTCGCCGAAGGCCTCGGCCTGACGCAGGGCGTTCTGGCCGCTCGTCGCGTCGAGCACCAGCAGCACCTCGTGCGGCGCCTCGGGCACGTGCTTCTGCACGACGCCGACGATCTTTGAGAGCTGCCGCATGAGCGGGTCCTGCGTGTGCATTCGCCCCGCGGTGTCGAGGATCACGACATCAACGCCGCGTGCGACACCCGCCTGGCACGCGTCGAACGCGACCGCTGCGGGGTCTCCCCCCTGCTGTCCCTTGACCACGTCCACGTCCATGCGCTCCGCCCACACCTCAAGCTGACGCACCGCGCCCGCGCGGAAGGTGTCGCACGCGCCGAGCAGGACGGTCTTGCCTTGGGACCGGAGCGCCCCGCAGAGCTTCGCGATGCTGGTGGTCTTCCCCACCCCGTTGACGCCCGTGACGACGATCACGCTGGTGCCCGACTCGGCGAGGCGAAGCTCGCGATCCTGGGCGGGCCACATCGCCTTGAGCTCCCGCTTGAGATACTCGATGACGTCTTCGCCCCGCTTGAGCGTGCCCGCTTTGTAGTCGGCGCGGATGCCTTCGATGAGCGTTCGTGTTGCCGCGACGCCGACGTCCGACTGGATCAGCCGAGCCTCGAGCTCGGCGATCAGCGCGTCATCGAGCGTGCGTCCCGCGAGCATCGACCGCAGGCCCGAGGCGAAGGTCTCGCGGGTCTTCGTCAGCCCGTCCCGCAGTCGGCCGGCGATGCTCTTAAAGAGCTTCATGGGGCGTCCTCGGGGGCCGGCGCGTTAATGACGCGTCGCTCTTCGAGCACGCGCTTGAGCACCTTGTCGAGCAGCGCGTTGACGAACGCGGGCGACTTCTCGGTGCTGAAGCGCTTTGCGAGCTCCACGGCCTCGTTGACCGCCGCCTTCGGCGGGGTCTCGGTGCGGGTCATCTCGTAGTGCGCGAGGCGAAGGATCGAGCGGTCGACCGCCGCCTGCCGGCGGGCGGGCCACTCGGGCGCGAGCATCTCCATCACCGTGTCCGCGGCCTCTCGATCCAGCCACGCGGCGCGGGCGAGATCGGATGCTTTCTTCCGCTCGGCATCGGTCAGATCGTCGTCGACGTCGCGCGTCGGATCGGGCTGCTCTCCGGCCCGGGCGTCGAGCTCGAAGAGCGTCTGGAAGGCGCGGGTCCGGATCGTTCGTGGTGTTGCCATGTCAGCGGCCCGTCCGATCGCCGGTGACCTTGTCGGGTCGGCCGCCGTGCGCGAGCGGGGCTGTGCCGCGACGCAGGGCGGCAGCGGCGGCGATCGTGTCGAGCAGGGCGCCCATCGCCTCGGTGCCCTTGTTGCCGCTGCTGCCGCCGGCGCGTGCCTCGGCCTGGGCCGCGTCGTTGGTCGTCAGCAGGCCGAACGCGACGGGCACGCCGGTCCGGCTCGCCAGCTCCGCCAATCCATGGGCCACGGCGGCGTTGATGTACTTGTCGTGGTCCGTGTCACCCTTGATGACGCAGCCGAGTGCGCACACACCCACGAATCGGCCCGTGGCGATCGCGGCCGAGCTCAGAGCGACGAGCTCGAAGGCGCCGGGCGCCGGCACGGCCTCCAGCTCGCCCGCGGGCACCCGACGGGCAAACTCGTCGCACGCGCCCCGCTCGAGCGCGGCGGTGATCGTCGCGTTGTACCGGCTGGTGACGACCGCGACCCGCGGGGCGTCGCCGAGGTCGGCTTCGTGCTGGGTGCCGTGCTGGGCGTTGTGCTGGGCGTTGTTCTGGTTTGGGGGCGTTGGGTCGGTCATGCGGCGCGATGGTAGCCCGCCCAACCCGCCCGACGAATAGGATGGCCCGATGCGTGCCACACTCGGCAGACTGGCGTCGGTGCTTCGGCTCACCCGCGTGACCTCGGCGGTCGCGATCGTGGGGAATCTGTGGTTCGTGGTCCTCTGGACGCGGGCCCACGCCGAAGAACCGGGCACGCCAGAGATCGCCGAGCGGTCGCTCTGGCTGCTGCTGCCCGCGGCCGCCTTCGCGGGCCTCGCCCTCTTCGCCTACGCGGCTGCCCTCAACGACATCCTCGATCGCAAGCGGGATCGCTCCTTGCAGCCCGGCCGACCGATCGCGGCGGGCGAGATCCAGATCGAGCAGGCGGCGACGGTCGTGGCGGTCACGCTTATTGCCGCGGTGCTCGGGGCCTCGGCCTTCGGGACCACGGCGGTCGTGCTGACCCTGGCGATCGCGGCTGCGGTGCTTTTCTTCAATGCGATCGCCCGCTTCATTCCCGCCATCGGGTTCCTGACGCTCGGGCTGATCTACGCCGGGCACATGCTCGTGCCGAACTATCAGCTCACGTTCCTCGTCCCGCTCGTGCTTGTCATGTCCCACGCGCTGGCAGTCGCCGCGGTGACGCACTTTGTCGCGCGCAAAGTGCCCCGCGTCACGCGCCGGGCGATGTTCGCGGCGATCGCCGGCTGGGCGGTCTGGGTCGCGCTGCTGCTCGGCCTGGGCACGCTTCGCAACCACACGGCTTCATCTGGGGCTTGGCCCGAGTGGATCGAGCCGAGTGCAGCGGTCCTGCCGGGGGTGTGCGTGTTTGCCTTCGTCGTGGTCGCGATCTGGAAGTACCGGCAGATCGGCGGCGGGCCCCGGGCCGCGGAGAAGATCCAGCGTTACGGCTCGCTCTGGCTCACGCTGTACGGGGCCGCGTGGTTGCTCGCCACGGGCGCGAAAACAGCAGCCGCCATCATGGCGGGGCTGGCGCTCGCGGGCTTCATGGGCATGACCACGCTGCGCGAGCTCTACGGCTTGCTCGAGGAGCCGATCGGGTACCGCCGCTAGACGCGCGACGTTCGTGCTAGAACAGCTCGAGTGCGTAGAAGATCGCGGTGAAGACAAGGTCGGCGATGACGATCGCCACGACACACTGCACCACCGTTTGCGTGGTTGCCCGGCCCACGCCCGCTGCGCCGCCGGAGACCTTTAGCCCGTTGCCGCAGGCGATCACGCCGATCAGCAGGCCGAAGATCCCGCCCTTGACCACGCCCGTCCAGAAGTCGACGACCTTGACCTGGTCGAGCATGTTGCTCATGTAGGTCTCATACGGGATGCCGAGGGCTGTCACCGCGACGAACATCGCCGCGACGATCGAGACCACGCTCGAGATCACCGCGAGGGCCGTCATGCTGAGGATCGACGCGACGAGCCGGGGCACGACGAGGAAGCGGACCGGATTGAGCGCGTGGGCCTCGAGCGCCTCGATCTCCTCGCTGACCACCATTGTCCCAATCTCGGCTGCGATCGAAGCGCCGGCGAAGCCCGTGAGCACGATCGCACCGATCAGCGGGCCAAGCTCGCGGAGCACCGCCACCCCGATGATGTTGGCCACAAGGTCCTTGCGCCCGAAGTCGTCGAGCGGCGGCGAGAGTTGCAGGGCCAGAATCAGCCCGACGCAGCCCGAGACAAGGCTCACGATGCCGATCGACCGCACACCGACGCGGACGATCTGCGAAACGATTGCGCTCCGTCCAAGCCGAACCTGGCGATGAAACACGCCTCGAAAGAACCAGCCGAGCGTCTCGATCGTCAGCCAGAAAAGGCTGCCCACGTGCGCGAGCAGTGACAGCGCTCGACTGCCGGTGTACTCGATCGGCCCCGTGAGAGAGCGCAGCGGCGATTGGTGGGAGCTCGGGCTGGACGTTCGGCTGGCGTCGGCCATTGGCGTGTGGTCCGGTCGGTCAGGCGTTCATCGCGTCGTCGAGCGAGTCCACGATCAGGAAGT
>CAYQAD010000082.1:0-9774 GCA_964415125.1 uncultured Phycisphaeraceae bacterium
AACATCGTGGACCAGGACTTCTTCGAGGGGCTCGGCTACCGCCACTACATCGCGCCGGGCTCGCCCGAGGCACCCGTGGTGGACGACGAGAGCCTCCGCGACATGGCGATCGACCGCATCTACGACACGTACATCAACGAGGACGAGCTGCGCGTCTGCGACGACACGATGCGCGACATCTTCGACGCGCTCGAGCCGGGCGCGTACTCCTCGCGCCGCCTCATCGACGCGATGGGCGCGCACCTCGCCGAGCACCACCCCGAAAACGAGTGCGTCACGCTCGCGGCCCACCGCAAGGGCGTGCCGATCTTCTGCCCGGCCTTCAGCGACTGCTCGGCGGGCTTCGGCGTCGTGCTGCACCAGGCGGCGCGGGCCAAGGAGGGCAAGCCGGCGGTGAGCATCGACTCGGGCGCGGACTTCCTCGAGCTGACGCAGATCAAGCTCGCCAACCCGACCACGGGCATCCTCATGATGGCGGGCGGCGTGCCGAAGAACTTCGTGCAGGACATCGTCGTCTCGGGCGAGCTGCTCGTCGAGAAGGGCCTCGCCGACGCCGAGGACGTGCCCATGCACACCTACGCGGTGCAGCTGACCGTCGCCGACGCGCGGGACGGGGCCCTCTCGGGCTCGACGCTCCGCGAGGCGTGCAGCTGGGGCAAGGTCTCGGTGGTGCACGAGCAGATGGTCTTCGGCGAGGTGACGACCATGATGCCGCTGCTCTGCTCGGACGCGCTGCACCGCGGCGCGTGGAAGGGCAGGCCCGAGCGGCGCTTTGCCGATTTGTTCAAGGCGTAGCGCCGCCGGGGTGCAGCGGTGCGGCAGCGCGCCACTACACTCGCCCGATGCGCGAACGTGACCTGCTGGCCCACATCTACGAGCGGTCGAAGGCGATAGCCGACGCGCACGGGGTGCGCGTGGGGCCCGGCGACGACGCGGCGGTGCTCGAGCCGCCCGCGCACCCGATCGCGGTCACCGTCGATCAGCTGATCGAGGGTGCGCACTTCGAGCGGGGCACGCCCGTGGACCTGATCGCCCGCAAGGCGGTCGGACGCAGCGTGAGCGATGCTGCGGCGATGGTGGCCCGGCCCTGGACCGCGCTCGCGACCGCGGCCGTGCCCCCCCACTTCGGCCAAGCCAACGCCCTCTTCGACGCCATGGCGCGATGGGCTCGCGCCTGGGGCGCCCCGATCGTCGGTGGCGATATCGCCTCGACCACGGGCCCGCTCACGCTGACCGTCACGGTGCTCGCGACCTGCGAAACGCCGCCCGGCCCCGCGCTGCGCCGCGGGGCTCGGCCGGGCGACGGCGTGTACGTCACCGGCCGACTCGGCGGCAGCTTCGCCAGCGGGCGGCACCTGCACGTGGTGCCCAGGGTGCCCGAGGCGATCTATCTAGGGCGAACGCTCGGCGATCGGCTGGGCGCGATGATCGATGTCTCCGATGGGCTCGGGCTCGACGCGGGGCGCGTGGCCGAGGCGAGCGGCGTGGGCATCGCTCTCGACGCCGATCGCCTCCCGACGCACTTCGACGCCGACTGGCGCGGCGCGATGTCCGACGGCGAGGACTACGAGCTGCTGTTCACCGCCTCGGGCCCGGTGCCGAGGATCGTGCCCGGCCTCGGCACGCCGATCTCGCGAATCGGAGACGTGGTTGAGGGCGCGAGCTGCGTTGTGCGCACGCCCGCGGGCGAGACGATCGACGCGGGGGACCTCGGATTCGAGCACCGAAGCGGCTCGTGACCAGCCGCGGGCGGCAACAATCGGGCATGCCAGACCCGGGCCGAATCACCATCACGCACGAGCTGCCCGAGCCGGGCGCGACCGCAGCGATCGCGGAGACGATCGGCCGGGCGCTGCGGGCGGGCGATGTCGTCGCGCTGTCCGGCGAGATGGGCGCGGGCAAGACGACGCTGGTCCGCGCGATCGCGGGCGCGATGGGCATCGACCAGGGCGAGGTCTCGAGCCCGACGTTCCTTGTCATCGCCGAGCACGCCAGCCGGGACGCGTCGACGCCCGATCTCGTGCACGTCGATGCCTACCGCCTGGGCGGCGGCGACGAGCTCGACTCGCTCGGCTGGGACCGCTTCGAGGGCGACGGCATGGCGTCGCGCGTGCTGATCGCCGAATGGCCAGATCGGATCGAAGCGGCGATCGACGACCTCGCGGGCGGGCCAAACGCGGTGGCCCGGCTGACCCTCGAGATCACCGGCGAATCGTCGCGGCGGATCGTGCTCGACCTGCCTGAGCGTTGGCTCGAGCGGGAGGCGATCGAGGCGATGACGCGGCGGGAGCCGATCCGCTGCCGGGGCGAGGGCGTTTGGGTCGCGCCGGACAACCCCGCCTGGCCGTTCTCGACGGCGCGTGCCCAGCAGGCGGACCTGTACAAGTGGTTCGCGGGCGACTACCGGATCTCGCGCGACATGAGCGAGGCCGATCTTGATCAGGGCGAGTAGGCTGGCGTGATGACCATGTGGCCGCGTGTTTCCCGATCGCTCCAACTGCCGGTTGCACCGGTGGCTGCACTCGCGTGCGCACCGGGGGTGTGCCTCGCGCAGGGCGAAGAGCAGCTCGCGCCGGCGAGCCTCTGGGGTCTGTTCCAGCAATCGCTCGACTTGTTCACGGTGATCTTGGTGCTGGGCAGCGTGGTCGCGGTGGGCGTGATCGTGCGGTGCGTCTTGGATATCCGCGGCTCGCGCGTGCTGCCGCCCAAGGCGGTGGAGACGGCCGAGGCGCTGATCGAGGGCGAGCAGTGGCGCGAGCTGCGGGACTTCGCCCGAGTGGACAACTCGATGGTCGGCGTGACGCTCCGCGCGGCGCTGGAGCACCCCGGCATGGACAAGGCCGCGATGCGCGACGCGGCGGAGCTCGCGGCGAGCGAGGAGTGCGCGCGGTGGTTCCGGAAGATCGAGCCCCTGAGCGTGCTGGGCAACCTCGGCCCGCTCATCGGGCTGGCGGGCACCGTGTGGGGGATGATCATCGCGTTCACGAGCCTCGGCGCAACCGGCGGCGACGCGGGACCGGCCGAGCTTTCCGCGGGCATCGCCAAGGCGCTCTTCCACACGCTGCTCGGCTTGCTGCTGGCGATCCCGTGCCTCACGGTGCACGGCATCTACCGCTCGACGATCGACCGCGCGTGCAACCGCGGGCTGGTGGTCGTGGGCTCGATGGTCGACCGCCTGCCCGCCTTCAAGCCCAAGCGGCGGTCGCGCCGGAGCCGATCACGCTCACGCGATCACAGCCGAGACCAGAGCAGAGACCACAGCCGAGACGACGACGCGGACCTCGCTGGCGACGACGACAGCCGGGACGCGAGCCACGCGGGCGACGATGACCGCGACGACGACGGGCACCAGCGGGCCGCGGGCTGATGCGTCGCCGGCTGGTCCAACCCGGTGGCGAGACGCCGCGTGTGAACGTCACGCCGATGATCGACGTGGTGATGGTGCTGATCATCTTCTTCCTGATCGTCGGGCGACTCGCGGCCGAGAAGTGTGCCCCCGTGGACCTCCCCTCGGCCGACTTCGGCACGGGGGGCTCGCCAGCGGCCCCCATGGTGGTCAACGTGCTCGCCCCGGACGGCCGGATCGACATCGGCGGGCGGGCGTTCGCGGCGGGTGAGGTCACGCTGCTCGCCGAGGACCGCGTCGCGACCGAGCCCGACGTGGTGGTGCAGCTGCGCGCGGATCGGTCGCTCGCGTTCGACGCGGTTCGGCCCGTGCTCGACGCGCTGCGCGCGGGGGGTGTCGAGTCGATCCAGCTCGCGGCCCGCGAGGGGAGCGGGCGGTGAGGACCGCGCTTCGACGCCGGGACGCGGCCACGCGCACCACGCTCGGGCCGAGCATGACGCCCATGGTGGACGTCGTGCTCGTCATCCTGGTCTTCTTCATGGCAACAGCAAGCGTCGCCGGGCCCGAGTGGTTCCTCGGCGCGGCGATTCCGTCGTGGGCGCCCTCGACAGCGTCGGCCGGCGACGCGGCGAGTGGTGCGGCGGACGACACGCCGCGGGCGATCTTGCCCGAGGCGAGGCTCGAGGTCCGGCTGGTGCGGGCGGGCGGACAGACGCTCGCGACCGGGCTGGGTGTTTCGGGCGTCGGGCTGGATCGGCTCGCCGAGGCCGCGACGGCGCTCGGACAGCGGGTCGACATCGGCGACGCGATCGTCGTGGTGATCCCATCGGGCGACGTGCCCTACGACGACGTCGTCCGTGTGCACGACGCCTGCCTGGGTGCGGGGCTCTCGCGCGTGGCGATCATCGGCGAGTAGCGTGCTGGCGGATCGCTTCAGGCGCGTGCGAAGGCGGCCCATGCCTCGGACTCGGTCATGGCTTGGCGTGGCGCGATCGCGGCGTCGGCCGGCATGCCCGGACGCCTGCGCAGCGTGGCCGCATCGATCGAGTCCTGCGGGTCCGGCCGGACGATGGGCGCGTCGGAGCCGAACCAGAGCAGATCGCCGGGGGCGCACCCCGCGGCGATGAGCTCGCGCAGCGGCAAGACGCGGTCGAGGCGATCGGGCACGAGGCGGCGGAGCGCCTCGATGTCCGTGAGCAGGTGGCACGGCTGGACCGAGCAGACCACGCCCATCGCCGCGAAGCGGGGCACGTCGGCTTCGTCCAGCAGCTCGGCGTGCTCCACGCGGAAGGAGCGATCGGCCGGCACGCGGGCACGCTCGTAGGCGTCGAGGACGGCGCGCACGGCACCGTCACCGATCGCGTGGCACGCGAGGCCGACGCCGAGTGAGGCGCATCGCGCTGCGGCTTCGGCGATCGCCTCGACCGACCAGAGCGCGTGGCCGGTGGGGTGTCCCGGGACGGGGTCGGCGTAGGGCGAGAGCATCCACGCGGTGCGGCTGTTGAGCGTGCCGTCGGCGAAGACCTTGCCCCCGCCGAGGCGGAGGTTGTCGCGCTGCCACGCGCGGGCGCGGTCGGCGGCGGCGGCAATGTCGGCGACGGGCTCGAAGAGTGTCACGTCGACGGGCAGCTCGCCCGCGTCGGCGAGTTCGGCGAGCATCGGCCCGAGCCAGGGCGGGGCGTGGAGCTCGTGGACCTCGGCAAAGCCGCAGCGGACAAAGTCGGCGAGCCCCCGCCGGACGTGCTCGCGCCACTCGTCCGGGGAGGGCTCGGGCACGGCCGACCAGATCGCGTGGGCGGCCGACTCGAGGGCGACGCCCGTGGGCTCGCCCGACGGGTCGCGGAGGAAGGTGCCCCCGGCGGGATCGGGCGTCGGGCCGGCGATTCCGGCGGCGGCGAGGCCCGCCGGCGAGGCCATGCCGGCGTGGTGATCGAAGCACCAGACGAACGCCGGCCGCCCCCCCACCGCCGACTCGAGCTCCGCCGGCGCGAACCAGCCCGGCACCCGCCAGCCCTCGGGCCGGGCACCGACCGCGATGACCCATTGCGACGCGTCGAGCTTCGCGGCGGCGTTCGCGAGACACTCAAGCGCTTCGCCCGCGGACGAACACGGCGCGAGGTCGACGAAGCTCGAGCTGCGTCCGTGCAACGCGATGTGGGCGTGGGCTTCCCGCAGCGCGCTCACCGCGGCCCCGCCTCGGCGATGGAGCGCAGGCTGTGCAGTGCCGCGTCGGCGTCGTGCACGGGCGACTCGAACTCAACGCGTCGCAGGCGCGTGCCCGCGCGGACGTCGGCGCCCCACGGATCGACACCAACAACGACCGCGTGCTCGACATCGCGGAGGCCCGCGTGGGTGGCGAGGCGAACGCCGATCGAGGCGTCGCCATTGACGGTGCGGAGCAGCGCGGGCTCGTCGGCGAGCATTCGCCCCGGGCCGTTCATCGCGGCGGCGAGATCGTCCCGATCGAAGACCTCGCCCTCCCATCGGCACGCGTCGATGTCGGCGGCGATCCACTCGGACGACTCGGCCCGGCTGTGGTACGCGAGATAGCGGTCCTGTTGGGACATATCGGCGTGCCCGAGTTCGCGTGCGCTGACGAGCAGCTGCATGGCGTCGTTGGTCTCTTCGGGGATGAAGACGACCAGCTCGGCGGCGTCGGCGACGGTGGGATGCACCGAGGCGACGAGCACGGGCGTGCCGCGCGCGAGGATGATGCGCACGGGCGTGGGCGTGCCGTCGGCGAGGAAGACACTCGCGTGGTGCGACGCGAGGGTGCGCAGGGCCGCGTCGATGGCGGTGTCGCCGAGGCCGGTGCCCAGGTCTGGCCGGGTGTGTGACATGCGGGCAGTATGGGTCGCGGCGGGTCGGGGCACAAACCGCTGGTTTTGCTGGTGCAAAACGGCAGCGGGGCCGGCGCTGTGCCGACCCCGCCGAGGTGCTTCCTGTTGGATGCCGGCGAGAGCGCCGGCGCGTGGCGGGGAGCCCCGCCGAGACCGCGATTAGCGGCGGCGCACTGCCTTGCGGCGGGTCGCCTTCTTGGCAGTCTTCTTGGCGGCCTTCTTGCGAGTGGCCTTCTTCTTGGTGGTCTTCTTGGCAGCCTTCTTGCGGGTTGCCTTCTTCTTGGTGGTCTTCTTCTTTGCAGTCTTCTTGGCTGCCTTCTTACGCGTGGTCTTCTTCTTTGCGGTCTTCTTGGCCGCCTTCTTACGCGTGGTCTTCTTGGCTGCCTTCTTGCGTGCGACCTTCTTCTTTGCGGTCTTCTTGGCTGCCTTCTTCCGCGTGGTCTTTTTGGCCGTCTTCTTGGCGGCCTTCTTGCGTGCCTTCTTCTTTGCCATGGTTCGTGTCTCCTGATGCGGGCGTCATGCCTCGCGTGGCTTGAACGGAAGCACCGTTCGTATCGATGTGATGCAACACGTATCGGTCGTGCCACACCACATGCTTGAGCGACACGATACCACCAATGGGGTAGTTCGCAACCGAGATGCACACGTCGCGCGCATGCGCAGCGTGCGTGAACACGTCGACGCACGCGCGCGAATGTGTCGTGTGACGCGTGCGCGCTCCGCTGTTGTGCGTGATCGATGCGCGTGCGCGCGTCCGATCATGCTGTTGCGCGCATGCGCACCTCGCGCGGTGTCGCGCACGCGCATGCGCGATGTGTTGATGCGTGCGCGTTGCACCTCGTGTTGCGTGCGCGCCCATGTGTAACCAAGGCTGTCGTTTGCGCGATGCGTGCGAGAACGCGCGTAGTTCGTGCGCAATCGCCGCATGTTCGCCGCATTTGCATTGCGCATAACGACGCCCGATCGGCGGTACGATGCGTTCACGCGCGTTGTTGGCCGCTCAAGTGCGCGTGTGCAACTCGCCCTGTCATTCCGGCGAGACAAGAATTTGACGGCAAGACACACCCCCCGATATAGAGGGACATATGGGCACAATCGATATCCGGACGCTTGGCAGTGGGTGTGTGTTGGCGAGCGAGCCGATGGCGGGGGTGGCCTCGGCGACGCTGGCGATTGCGCTGCCGCTGGGCTCGGGCCGCGATCCGGAAAAAAAACTTGGCGCCTCGGCGATGTTGGAGGAGATGCTCGCCCGTGGCGCGGGTGATCGATCGAGCAAGGCGCTTGCCGACGCCTTGGACATGGCGGGCGTGCACCGCTCGGTGCGCTCCGGCGCGCGGACGATCACCATGACCTTCACGACGATCGGCTCGCGCATCGATGAGTTGCTGCCGATGGTCGGCGACATGGTCCTCCGCCCGCGCCTGGACGAGGCCGACGTCGAGCCGACGCGCGAGCTCTGCCTGCAATCGCTCGCGGGCCTTGCCGACGACCCGGCGGGCATGGCGTCGCTCGATGCCAAGGCCCGGCATGTTCCCACGCCGCTCGATCGCACCGGGTACGGCACAGTTGAGGGCCTTGCCGCGTGCGACCGCGACGGGCTCGCCCAGCACTACGCGGCGCACGCGCTGCCGGAGGGCACGGTGATCGCGGCCGCGGGCGCGATCGACACCGACGCGCTCGCACGCTCGCTCGACAGCGTGCTGGGCGACTGGACCGGCGCCGCGGCGCCCGACGCGCTCGGCGCGGGCGGACCTCGCGGCTACGCGCATCGGCAGGACGACTCGAACCAGACGCATATCGTGCTGTATCACGACGCGCCGGCCGAGACCGAGGACGACTCGGTGCTGGAGCGGCTTGCCACGAGCGTGCTCAGTGGCGGCATGGCGGCGCGGCTGTTTACAGAAGTGCGCGAGAAGCGCGGGCTGTGCTATTCAGTGCAGGCGTCGTATCGGCCGGACAAGGAGTTCGGCGTGGTCAGCGCGTATGTGGGCACGACGCCGCAGCGGGCGCAGGACTCGCTGGATGTGCTGGTCGCCGAGCTCAACCGGATCAACACGCCCGAGGGCGCCGCGACGGCCGAGGAGCTGGAGCGGGCGAAAGTCGGGCTGACCAGCCGGATCGTGTTCGCGGGGGAGAGCCCCTCGGCGCGGACGGGCGCGATGATCGCCGACATCCGCAGGCTCGGCCGGGCCCGGACCCTGGAAGAGCTCACCGAGCGCATCGAGCGGGTGACGCTCGATGATCTGAATGGCTACCTCGCCCGGCGTGCGCTCGGCAACCTGACGATCCAGACGGTGGGCCCCGAGGCGCTGACGCCGCCGGCCTGAGCCGGGACCTCGGCGACAACCGACAGGCCGGCCGGCGGGCGGGGGCTCGGCGATCGATCGGCGTCCGGCCGATGCCCCGCCGCATTCCTACACTCGCGGCGATGCCTGCCCGCTTCTCCAAGCTCTTCGTCGAGTACGGCCTGTACATCGCGATCCTCGCGGCGCTGGCCGCCTTCCTTCTCTATCCGATCGGCCTGACCGTCCGCGGTGGGTTCGCGTCGGACCCCGCGACGGGCAGCGGGTTCACGCTCGAGCACATCCGCATGGTCTTTGCCGACCCGGTGCTCGTGGAGGGCCTTGTCAACGCGTTCGCGATCGCGGTGTGGACGACGACGCTCTCGATCGTGGTCGCCCTGCCGTTGGCGATCCTCAGCGCGAACTTCAAGTTCCCGGGCAAGACGCTGCTGAACGCGTGCGTGCTGGTGCCGCTGATCCTGCCGCCCTTTGTCGGGGCGATCGGCGCGCACGCGCTGCTCGGAAGGGCCGGCGCGCTCAACTCGCTGCTGGGCACGGAGTTCGACTTCTTCGGCTCGGCGCGGTTCTGGGGTGTGGTGATCGTGCAGGCGCTGCACCTGTACCCGATCATCTATCTCAACGCGACTGCGTCGCTTGCCAACCTCGACCCGGCGCTGGATGAGTCGGCCGAGAACCTTGGCGCGGGGCCGATCCGCCGGTTCTTCAAGATCACGCTGCCGCTGATCCGCCCGGGGCTGTTCGCGGGCGCGACGATCGTGTTCATCTGGGCATTCACCGAGCTCGGCACGTCCTTGATGTTCGACTTCACGACGGTGACGCCCGTGCAGATCTTCTACGGGCTCAAGGAGGTCGAGAACTCGGCCGAGCCGTACGCGCTGACGGTCGTGCTGCTGATCGCCGCGGTGCTGCTGTACCTGATCGGCAAGGGGCTGTTCGGCAAGCGTGGCTACGCGATGTATGCCAAGGCCTCGCGTGCCGGCGGCGAGATGAGCCTTCCCTGGTGGGGCGGCCTGCTCGCGACCGCGTTCTTTGCGGGCGTGACGATCCTCGCCGTGCTGCCGCACATCGGCGTGGTGCTCACCGCGCTGACCGAGCCGGGCCAGTGGTACAAGACCGTGCTGCCGACCTCGCTCACGCTGGACAACTTCGACCAGGCGCTGACGCACCCCGACGCCTTCGGCTCGATCCGCAACTCGCTGCAACTCGCGGGCGTCGCGATGATCCTCGACATCGGCGTGGGCCTGATGATCGGGTACCTGCTCGTCCGCAGCCGCGTGCGTGGCAA
>CAYQAD010000083.1:0-3277 GCA_964415125.1 uncultured Phycisphaeraceae bacterium
AGGCCCTGCAAGTGGTTCATGGCCGGGCCGTTCTTCCGGGCCGAGCGCCCGCAGCGCGGCCGGCTGCGCGAGTTCTTGCAGTGGAACGTCGACATCCTCGGTGCACCGGGCGAGGAGGACCACGCCGCCCGCCAGGAGGCCGAGGCGATCGCGGTGTGCGTCGACCTGCTGCGCGAGCTTGGGCTGACGTCCAAGGACGTACGCATCAAGCTCGGCGCCCGGCAGATGGTCACGCGCCGATTGGCCGACATCAACTACCCCGCCGAGTCGACCGACCAAGTCATCGCGCTGCTCGATGCGCGCCCGAAGATCGGCGCGGAGAAGTACCGCGAGCGCGCGCGCGAGCTGGGCCTGCCCGACGCGATGATCGCGCAGTTCGACCCCGAGCGGCGCGAGATCGTCCGCCTTGATCTCTCGCCCGATCAGATCGCGAAGATGGGCGGCGACGCCGCGTCGTACGAGCAGCAGTTCACCACAGAGGGCACGCTGTTCCGCGAGCTCGACGTGCTCGGGCTGCGCGAGTGGTGCGAGTTCGACAACATGGTCATCCGCGGGCTCGCGTACTACACGGGCACGGTCTTCGAGGCGATCGCCGACGGCGAGCGTGCCGTGGCGGGCGGCGGGCGCTACGACGGCCTGGTCGAGCTCTTCGGCGGCCCATCGACGCCCGCGGTCGGCTTCGCGATGGGCGACGTCGTGCTGAGCCTGCTGCTCGAGGACAAGGGGCTCATGCCCGCGGACGCCGCGCTGCTCGAGCGCACCGGCGGCCGGCCCGACGTGTTCGTGATCCCCGGCGGCGAGTCGACCGACACCGATGTGCGCCGCACCGTCGCGATGCTCCGCTCGGCCGGGCTGCACGCCCGCACCACCACCAAAGCCACACGCAACATCGGCAAGCTGCTCAAGGACGCGGCGTCAAGCCACGCCCGCTTCGCGGTGATCCTCGAGTCCGCGACCGAGGCGACCATCAAGGACATGGCAACGGGCGAGCAAGACCCGGCCCGCACGCTGGTCGCGAACCTCGCGTACACGATCGCGTCGCGGTAGTCGTGGGTCGCGTGCCTACCAGATAAACCGCACGCGGCCCGCGTCGGGGATCGGGATGAACCTTGTCGGGTGCGGCGCGGGGAAGTACACGACGAACGCCTTGCCCACGAGCAGTTCCTTGTTGACCACGCCGGGCGTCGCATCGACCTGGTCGGCGATCCAGGGGTGGGGCGCCGCCCAGAGCCGGCCGTCGGCCGAGGCCGGCGAGTTGTCGCCGCACATGAAGTACTGCTCGCCGGTCAACGCGAGCGTCGTCGTCGGGTGCGTCGCCAGCGAGGGCTCGCCCGCGCGGGGGTGGGGCCTGCCGGTGTCGGCGTCGGTCGCCGAGTAGTGCCCCGGCTGGTAGTGCACGTCCCGCTGCACCCGGGCCCGGTGAATCGTCGCCGTCGAGCCCATGAACGACCACGCGAGCTGCGCAAGCGAGTACGACGCGGGGTTCGCCAGGCGGTTCACGCCCCGCCCGGTGTTCTGCTCGACCGCGGCCCGCTGGGCCTCATCGGCCAGGTCGATGCCCGTCGCGGCGCGAAGGCGCTCGGCGGGGGACATCTCGTACTCGACGCGGGCGATGCGGTCGCCGTTGGCAAACAGCCAGATCGCTTGGTCGGCGTGCCAGAACTCCAGCGCGGTCGTCCTGCCCGCTCGAAGCAGCGGCGACGAGAGCGGCTCGCTTGCCAGCTCCCGCCAGTCGGTCTCGCCGAGCGGGCGCATCTGGATGAGCACGCGGTCGGGCGAGACCTGCGCGCGGAAGACATGGTCGCGCGCGGTAAGGCGCACGACCGCCGACATGCCGTCGGCGTCGGGCTCGATCGCCATGAGCGAGGCGATGTCCGAGACGGGGAAGACCGCGGCGCCGCGGGTGGGCGGCGTCTGGTTGTAGGCGTACGCGTCGGTGATGGGGCGCGTGCCCTCGTCCCACGCGAGCGTCGTCGGCTCGGCGGTCTCGACGCGGTAGGTCCGCTCGGCGTCGAGCGAGAGGCCGGGCGTCTCGGCGGTGAACGGGCGGTCGAACCAGCGCCGCCCGTCGCGCACGGGGTTCTCGGGCGCGTAGCGCGTGTCGAAGACGTCCTGCCAGAGCTCGCGCTGCACGCGCTCGGGCTTGCGGGCGATCGCCCACGAGGCGTCGGTCCAGCCCGACGTTGCCTGCTTGGTGGTGAACACGTCGCCGTCGACGAGCGCGACCCGCTCGCCGGGCAGCGCGAGGAGGCGCTTGATGTAGTTGTTCCGCGGGTCGCCGGGGTATCGGAAGACGACGCTGTCCCACCGCGACGGGTCGTAGAGGCCGGGCAGGTACTTGAGCACGAAGATGCGGTCGCCGCTGAGGCGCGGGGTGCTTGGCACGGCCAGCGGCGCGCCGGTCATCGGGTCGGTGAGGCGCAGATCGGTCTGGATGGGCGCGGGCACGCTGCCGCCCGAGTCGAGGAAGTCCCACGGGCCGACCTGCCAGGTGTACCCGCTGGTGGGGCCGGTGACGCGTTCGTGGGCACCCATGAGCGTGGGCGCCATCGAGCCCGTGGGGATCATAAAGCCCTCGAGCACGAACCCGCGGAAGACGAACGCGAGCACGAACGCGATCGCAAGGCTGACCACCGTTTCCTTGGCGTTCGGCTTGGGCTTGGCAGTGGCGGTTGCGGTGTTCGGGGCGTGGGCGCTGGTCGTCATGATCCCGTGCGTCTCCGTGAAAGTGCGGCAGGCCGACGATAGCGGATGTGGCTCGGCTCAGCGGGCGCCCGGCGTGTCTAGTCGGCCCCGGGCGTTGATCCGCCCCCGTTGCCGCCCCCGTTGCCGCCGCCGTTGCCGCCGCCGTCGCCGTCGCCGCCCTCGCCCCCGCCGGGCTTGCGCTTGCGACGTCGGCGGCGTTTTTTCTTCGCCGGGCCGTCCTCGCCGCTTCTTTCGGCGGACGCGTCGCGCTCGGTTCGGGCAGGCCGATCGCTGCCGTCGGCGCCGGAGGGGCGATCGCCGCTGCTGGTGGTCGAGTTGGGTGCCGAGCCGTCGCCGGTGGGCTTGCGACGCTTGCGTCGGCGTTTCTTCTTCTTGCCCGGCGCTGGCGCGGTGCCATCGCCGGTGAGCGGCTCGCCCGTGTCGGTCTCGATGCCATCGCCCGCGTCTCGGTTCGCGCTTCGCTTCGGTCGGTCGGCGCGATCCGGCCTGTCTTTCCGCTCGTCCCGCGTGCGTGCGTCGCGGCGTCGATCGCCCCCCCGATCGCCCCCCCGGTCACCCCCGCGGTCACCCC
>CAYQAD010000083.1:3377-9766 GCA_964415125.1 uncultured Phycisphaeraceae bacterium
CGGTCACCCCCGCGGTCACCCCGCTCGCGGGGCTTGTCGCGCGACGGGCCCTTCATGCGCTCTTCCAGCGGCGGGGCCTTGGCGAGCACGGGCTCGGCGAGCTCTTCGATGGGCACCGCCACGCGCTCCCCGTCGTCGAGCAGCACGAGCGCGAGCTGGGTGAGGATCTGGGTGTCGACCACGATGCCGTCGCCGTGCGGCGTGCCGACGCGGGTCTTGCGGTGCGGCAGGTTCTTCTTGAGCTCCGTGTACGTCGCGTCTTCATACCGCAGGCAGCACATCAGCCGGCCGCAACGCCCGGAGATCTTCATCGGGTCGAGCGTCGCCTTCTGCACCTTCGCCGACCGCATCGAGACGGGCTTGAGCACCTTGAGGAAGTTCTTGCAGCAGCAGTACTGCCCGCACTTGTCGTAGTCGGCGGTCAGGCGCGCCTCGTCGCGCGCGCCCACGTGGTGCACGTCCACGCGGTTGCCGAACGCCTGGGCAAGCTCGTCGCCCATGGCGCGGGTGTCGAGGCGGTCCTCGCTGGTGTAGTGCACGATGATGCGCTCGCCGCCGAGGAGGGGCTCGATCTCGACGATGCGGGCGTCGGGCAGGTGCCGGGCCGCGATGGTCCGGGCGCGGAGCTTCATCTTGTGCTTGGACTGCTCGATCTTCGCCTGGGCGTCCATGTCCTCGCCGGTCGCGACGCGCAGGGCCCGGCCCGAGGTGAAGAAGGGGTAGTCCTTGCCGCCGGAGCGCTCGATGTAGGTGAGCATCTCGTTCCGGCTGACGCTCTTGGAGCAGCCCGAGTTGGGGCAGGTGCTGGTGAGCATCTCGCCCATCTCGGTGCCGCGGTGGGTCTTGACGACGATCTTCGAGCCGCAGCCGGGCTTGGCGCTCGAGTCGAAGGGAAACTCCCCGATGAGCTTCATGAACCCGAAGCGGACGACCAGGGTCTTCGGCGCCTCGAGTCGGTCGTAGATCTCTTTGTCTTTGGCCTGCTGCTCGGCGAGGTCGGCTTCGAACTGGGGCAGGGGCAGGATCGGCATGGTGCTCTCCGGCAAATCGGCCGCGGCCGGCACGCGCGAGGTCGTGCCTCGAACATGCCTCGGTCGTCAGACGACCGTGGCTTGGTCATGGCTCGATCATCGCGTGGCGACCGTGGCAAGCCTCGGATCGAGGCTCGGGGGCGGTGGAGTGGGTTGGCGTGCCGGGTCGGTCGGTTTCGCGCCCCGGCCCCGGCGGGCCGACGCGTGATCAAAGAGAGTTGCCAGAACGCTGGAAGCGTACCGCGCGATCGGCCATCCGGTTCATTGAATCTCGGATCGGGCGACCTTCAACCCCGAACGGCTCACGGGTTGTCCACCCTGGCGCGGGCGGTGCGGAAGAGCTCGGGCAGGTTGTATCGGCCCAGCAGCTCGATGCGGCCGGCGGTGCCCGCGGTGTAGACCAAGAGCGACTCGGCCCGCTGATCGAGCACGAGCGTTGCGTCGCGGCCGTTCGCTGTCGCGGTCGACAGCATCGCGTGCGCGCCCGCGGCCGTCACCATGCCCGACTGCCCGACCCCGACCTGTGCGTGCGCAGGCGGCAGCGACGAAGCCTGCCAAAGCACGGCCGCGGCCAGCGCGATCGCGCAGCACACAAGCACACGCGTCATCGCGTCGCCACGGCGTTCGGCCTTGGGTGGTGTCGTGCCCATCATCGGCCCGGGTCCAGCGCCGCGTCGCGGTCGATCGAGCGGTAGCCGGCCGGCACCAGCTCGTCGCCGGGACTTTGCCAGTTCAGTGTGATCAGCTCGGCGTTGGTCGTGTCGAGCACGTAGATCGGCCCGGCGTTGCTGAGGCCCTTCACGGGCGACGCCACGAGCAGGTACCGCCCGGGCAGCCGATCCGTCGCGCGCGCCTGGGCGAGCGCGTCGGGCCCGACGGTGACCAGCCCGAGCAGCGCGAGCAGCCCCGCGTTGAGCCCGATCAGCCATCGGCGGCGCGTGCGGGAGGGCGACACGCGATCAGTCCTGGTGCCCGCGGCGCGACGGGATCGCGTTCGCGCCGACCACCAGCGCACCGAGCAGCACCAGCACCAGGTACGTGCGCAGCAGCGGGGGGTCCTCGGTCGCGTTGGGCGTGGGCGGGCGGATGCCGGTGTCCTGCGCGAGCGCGGGATCGACACACACCATGAGGCACAGCATCGCCGCGAGGCTCGCAGCAGCGACATGCGACGGGGTCAGAAGGCGGGGGCGGTTCATGGCACCACGGTACGGATCGCCCGCCAGCCAGTAAAGGACGGGGCAAAAGGCGCCCGGGATCAGGCTCTGGGATCGCGACCCGCGTTCAGGCAATCGGCACGAGCGCGGGTGCGGCGCCGCCGGGGATCTCGGCGAGCCCCATCGTCGGGGGCGCGAAGGGCCGGCTGAGGGCGTCGAAGTCCTCGCCGCGGAGGTGGACGGTCCGCCAGCGCTCGCTGCGGGTGCGCATCGCGGCCCGGTAGTCGCTCAGGCGGATGCAGCGGAGGGCGTACCACCGCTCGTGGTGCTCGAAGATTTCCTCAAAGAGGGCGTCGGGCGGCTGCTCGTCGCACCAATACATGAAGACGAAGACCGCGTCGAACGCCGGGCCGAACAGGTCCTGCCAGACGCCGAGCGAGTCGACGTCGTCGCGGCTGACCCAGGATTCCAGCCGGCCGCGTGGGCGGGCCTTGGGCTCGATCAGGGGCTCGGTGCTCGGGCGGCCGGGCGTTGCGTGGGCGGGCGACTTGGCCCGGCGTCGCGGGCGGGCGAGCTTGCGTCCTTTGACCTCGACGAGCAGGTTCTCGGCCTCGCCGTAGATCGTGAAATCGAAGTTCTTCAGCGTGCGCGGACGGGCGGTGTCATCCGGGTCGATCGGCTCGAGCTTGAGGGCCGCCCCCTCGGGCAGCAACGCCGCCCGCGCCTCGTTGACCGAGACGTAGGGCACCCGCCGTGCGCGGAGGAACGACTCGAACGCCGCCTCGTAGTGGTGTCGCCGCTGGCCCATGCCGCGCATAGTACCGGCGGCGGTCGGGTTCTGAAAGGTCTATCGCGGGCCCGAAGCTGGCTCGGGCCCGGGCTCGTGATCGGGCTGCTGTTTGGGCTGCTGTTTGGGCTGGGCCGACGAGGCAGTCGCCGGCTGGGCCGCGGGGGCGTCGAGCGCGAGGCGGTCGAGGATGATCGGGATCGCCGGCGGCGTCTGGCAGCCGGGCAGCAGGCACGCGAGCAGCGAGCGGTGGTTCGCCTCGACCACGACCTTGTCGCTCGCGAACTCGGGCAGGGCCGACTCGAGAGAGACCAGCCCGTCGCCGAGGTCATCGCCGGCGTCGCGGATCGCGGCGCCGAGCGTCGCGGCGCGCTCCTGGCCGATGAGCGAGGCGAGCCGGGGCTCGCTGGCGAGGGCCTCCAGGGCGCTGGTCGGCGTGCGTGCGGCCAGGCCGGCGATGGCGGTGATCGCCAGGTCCGCGGGGAGCGTGCGCGTGGCGAGGCTCGTGAGATAGTCCGAGCCGGGCATGAGGTCGCGGCCGGCCGAGCCGTCGCCGTCGGCGTCGATATCGAAGATGGGGCGGGGGTCCCACGAGGGGGTGTCGAGCCACCGCAGCACGCGGTCGCGCGCCTCGCCGAGCCCGCGCACACGGGCCCACGGGCTGCCCGCGTAGGGCGTGCCGACCGTGATGAGGCGGGAGACTCGCAACTCAGCCAGATCGCGGAATCCGGCCGGTCGCGTCGCCGCGTCGAGCGAGACGAGCCCGCCCATGGAGTGGCCGACCAGCACGACTTCCTTCGCGCCCGCGGTGTCGAGCGTGAGGAATGCGGCATCGAGGTCGCTTGCCGAATCGGCCACGGCCTGGTCGTTGGGGTAGTCGAAGCGCACCACGGCGTGGCCTGCTCCGGCAAGCGCCGCGGCTGCGTCGGTCCAGATGCCGCCCGGCTCGTCGAGACCGTGCACCAGCACCACGACGCGCTCGGGCAGCAACGGCCGATCCGCCAGCCCCCACCACGCGGGCGCCTTGGTGCCGTCGCCCGGGTCATAGACGTGCAGGCCGAACGTCGTCGGCAGCGGATCGGCGGGCGCCGCCACGTCCTCCCACGCGGCGCGGGCGCGCTCCTGCACCGCCTCGGCCGCGTCGATCAGCTGCTCGCGCCACCCCGGCTCGGCGCGCGGCGCGGGCTCGATGACCTCCGCCGGCTCGACCTGGTGACTCCGCGCAGCCAGCGCCGCGGGCGACGCGAGGATCGCCGAGGCGAGCAGGGCCGACCACGGGCGAGAAACCTGTGCTGTTCCGCGCGGGGGCTCGGCGTCATCGCGACGGTCGGCCTCGGGCGATGATCTGGGCGAGTTGGGCACCGGCTTGGCTTGGGGGCGTGTGGGCATCGCCAGATTCTTGGGGAGCGGGCGTATCGCGTTGCAGCACCGGCTGCGGCAGTGCGCAGAGGCGTTACTTCTGCCCGACCAGGCGGTCGAGCAACGCCTTCTCGGAGCGTGCGTACCGCTCGAAGGCGTCGGCGAGCTCGGCGCGGACGCGGGCGATGTCCTCGGGCGAGCGCAGCCCGCCGTTGCCCGCGTTCTGCGCCGCCAGCACCGCCTCAAGGCTCTCGCTGGCCGCACGCAGGTCGCTCACGGCCGTCGCATAGGTCCGCGCCGAGTCGTAGAGCAACTGCTCGTCGGTCTCCTTGGTCGTCGGCTGGTAGAGCAGGCGCCAGGGCTGGGAGCGGACCTCGATGGTCGCGAGCTTGAGCTGGTCGGCAGCCAACCGGCCGTTGGCGAGGATCCGCCGCATCGACGGGGCGGACTCGGCCACGAGCCCGTCGAGGCGCGTGACGAACTGCTCGGCCCGATCGAGCGTGCTCGTCGCGCCAGGCACGACCTCATCGCGGAAGCCCTGGGTCGCGGCGACGACGTTGTCCATCGTCTGGTCGACCTTGGGGCGGTTGGCGTCGATCGTGTCGCGGACGCCGGCGATGGCGGCGCGGGCGTCGGCGATGCCCTCGCGGGCCTCGTCGAGGCGGGCCTCGGCGTTGGTGGCGAAGGGCGCGAAGCGCTCGCTGAGATCGCGGGCGTTGGTGAGGATCTCGTCGACCTGCCCGTTCCACACCTCGACGCGCTCGCCGGTCTTGCGGAAGTTGCCCGAGAGCTCGGTCGCGTCGCTCATGAACTTCTTCGCCTCATCGATGATGATCGGCACGTCGTTCTTCACATACTCGTCGACGTTGGTCGCGATGTTGTGCACGCGCTTGACGGTCTCGCTGATGAGCTTCTGCTCGGTGGGCCCGAGGCCCGCGTCGCGGAGGAACGCGGGCGCCGCCACGCGGCCGACGATCGCCTCGTTCTCCTCGAGCCGCTCGGTCGCGCCGCGGGCCGTGAAGCCGCTGGCCGCGGGGTTGCCGACCGAGGCGATGTTGATCTCCGAGCCCGAGCCCAGGAGCTGCTTCTCGAGGAAGACCTGGGCGTTGTCGAACAGCGGGATGTCGCGGTTGATCTCGATGTCGACCTGGATGCCGGCGATGCGGTCGGGCCCGCCGGTCTCGACCTGCGCTTCGGTGGCGGGCTCGATCTCGGTCTCGCTGCCGACCTGGGCCAGGTCGGTCAGCCCGATGCCGGCAGCCTCGGTCGTGGTGTAGAACTGGAGCCTGGCGACCTCGCCGACCTGCCGCCCGCCCAGGTTCACCGCCGAGCCGGGCTGGAGGCCCGACGCGCCCACGCTCATCGGGAAGTAGACGCGATAGCTGGTGCGGGGCGTGACGTCGATGCCCTTGATGATGAAGCTGCTGGCGACCGCCAGCGCGATCGCGCCGATGAGGAAGCCGCCCGCGAGAAGGTTGTTGCGTGAGCTGCCGGATGCCATCGTGGGTCTGCCTCCGTGGGTCTGCCTCGTCTCGCGGACGAACGCCCGCTAGCGCCGCGTGGGCTCGATCGATGATTCTTGGCTCATGGTGCCCATGGGGCCGAACAGCGCCTCACCGTAGGCGTCGGCGGATTGCCGCTCGGTCAGGGGGCCCTCGGGGTCGGCCCGCAGAAACTGCCGGATGAGCCGTTGGTCCTGGCTCAGCGATTGAGCCTCGCCCTCGGGCATGTCGCGCAGGTTCTCGTACCACGACCGCGGCTCCACCGCGAGCATCCGCCCCTTGTCGAGCATCGCCATGCGGTCCGCGACGACAAACGCCGAGTCCATCTCGTGCGTCACGACGACGCTGGTCACGCCGAGCTTCTTCGAGAGGTCGCAGATGAGCACGTCGATCTGCGCGCTGGTCACCGGGTCGAGCCCGGCCGAGGGCTCGTCGTAGAAGAGAATCTCCGGGTCGAGCGCGAGCGCGCGGGCGAGCCCGGCCCGCTTCTTCATGCCGCCGGAGATCTGCGAGGGGTACTTGTCGGCGTGCTCGCGCAGGCCCACCAGCTCGAGCT
>CAYQAD010000084.1:0-9699 GCA_964415125.1 uncultured Phycisphaeraceae bacterium
CCCGCCGATCGAGCTGTTCGCCCAGTTGCCGTGGCGCCGACACATTCTGGAGGGGTTGCTGGGCGCGGACGTGCTCGGCTTCCAGACCGCGCAGGGTGCCGCGAACTTCATCGACGCGGCGATGCAGTTCACCGACGCCCGTCAGATCGACGGCGCCCTGCGCTACCAGGGCCGAGAGATCGTGGTGCAGGACTTCCCGATCTCGATCGACACGCCGAGCATCGAGAAGCAGGCCCAGGCCGCCGAGGTGCTCGCGGCGGCGAAGACGCTCCGGGAGAATGTCGGCGCGGGCAGGAAGATCGTCCTTGGGGTCGATCGCCTCGACTACACCAAGGGCATCGACGTTCGGCTGCGTGGGTACGAGGAGCTGCTGCGGCGCGACCCGAACCTCTCGAGCCAGTGCGTCTTCGTGCAGGTGGCGGTGCCGAGCCGGGAGGCGGTCGCCGAGTACCAGGACATCCGGGAGAACGTCGAGCGGGCGGTCGGCCGGATCAACGGCGAGCACGCCAAGACCAGCCGCGTCGCGGTGCACTACCTCTACCGAAACCTGCCGTTCACCGACCTGCTCGCCTTCTATGCGGCGGCGGACGTCATGGCGATCACGCCCTTCCGCGACGGGATGAACCTCGTCGCGAAGGAATATGTCGCGGCCCACAGCGAGGACTCGGGGGCGCTCGTGCTTAGCGAGTTCGCGGGGGCGGCCCACGAGTTCCGGAGCGGGGCGCTGATCGTCAACCCCCACGACATCGACGGCATCGCCTCGACCCTCGAGGTCGCGATCGGGATGGACCAGAAGGAAGCTGGGCAACGGATGAAGAAGATGAAGCGGCAGGTCCGGGAAGCCGATGTCCACGCGTGGGCCGACTCGTTCTTGAAGGTGCTTGACTCGTGACGCAACTGGACACCGCCACCGACCCCGTCCGCTCGCTCGCTGCGGTGATTGATCGTCTCGCACGCACGCCCGAGCTGCTCGTCGCGTCGGACTACGACGGCACGCTCTCGCAGATCGTCGACAATCCCGCCGACGCGGTGGCCGATCGGGACGCGCTCGTCGCGCTGCGGTCGTTGGCCGAGATGCCCCGCACGCACGCGGCGATCGTCTCGGGACGGTCGCTGCGCGATCTGGCTCGCCTCTCGGGCGAGCCCCGAAACGTGCATCTGGTGGGCTCGCACGGGTCCGAGTTCGATCTTGACTTTGCCCAGCGACTCACGGGCCCGCAGCGCAAGCTCATGGACCGGATCACGCGCGAGCTCACCGAGATCTCCCAAGCCGGCGAGGGGCTCGCGGTGGAGACCAAGCCCGCGAGCGTCGCGCTGCACTACCGCAACGCGTCCGAGGATATTGGCAAGGACGCGGCGCGCCGCGTGCTCGAGGGCCCCGCGGGCCTGCCGGGCGTGCACGTCAAGCGTGGCAAGATGGTGCTCGAGCTCGCGGTGGTCTCGACGAGCAAGGGCACCGCGTTGCAGACGCTCCGCCATCGACTCGGCACGTCGACGGTGCTCTTCGTCGGCGACGATGTGACCGACGAGGACGCGTTCGCAACGCTGGGCGGGCCCGACGTTGGCATCAAGGTCGGCGACGGTGACACCCTCGCCGAGTACCGCGTGGACAGCGTGCGCGACGTCGCCCGGCTGCTCGCGTGCGTCGCCGAGGCGCGAAGTGAGTACCTGCGCGGTGGGCAGGCCGAGGAGATCCAGAACCACGCGATGCTCTCGGACATGCGGACGGTGGCGCTGGCGACGTCCGATGCGCGGATCACGTGGCTTTGCCTGCCACGGATCGACTCGTCGGCGGTGTTCGCGGAGATCCTCGGCGGGCCGGCGGCGGGGCACTTCTCGGTGACGCCGATCGACGCGAGCACGCCGAGCCAGCGGTACGTGGGCGACTCGCTCTCGGTCCGCACCACATGGAAGGACCTGAGCGTCACGGACTACCTGGATTGCTCGGGAAACCGCGCATTCCAACGCCCCGGCCGGAGCGACCTGGTCCGCGTGATCGAGGGCACCGCAAAGACGCGCATCGAGTTCGCGCCGCGCCTGGACTTCGGCAGGCAGCCGACCCGGCTCGCGGTGGTCGAGGACGGGCTCAAGGTGCTCGACACGCCCGACCCGATCGTGCTGCGGAGCCCCGGCATCACCTGGACGGTCGAGCAGCACGCCTCGCACGACACCGCGACAGCAGAGATCGAGCCCAACGGCGGGCCCGTCGTCCTCGAGCTGCGCTTCGGCACGGGGTCGGCCAAGGCGAGCGTGCTGCCCGAGTCGCAGCGTCGGCGTCAGACCGAGCGGTTCTGGGAGGACTGGTCGAGCCGGCTCACGCTGCCGAGCCTTGAGCCCGAGCTTGTGCGGCGGAGCGCACTGACGCTGCGCGCGCTGTGCTTTGGCCCGACCGGCGCGATCGCCGCGGCCGGCACGACGAGCCTGCCCGAGCAGATCGGCGGCGTGCGGAACTGGGACTACCGATACTGCTGGCCTCGCGATGCGAGTATGACCGCCTCGGCGCTGGCCGAGCTTGGCTCGACACTCGAGGCAATGCGCCTGCTCGACTGGCTGATGGCGGTCATCGACACGCTGCCGAGCCCAGACCGCCTCCAGCCGATCTACACCGTCATGGGCACCGAGCTCGGGCCCGAGGGTGAGATCGCCGAACTGCCCGGATACGCGGGCAGCCGACCGGTGCGCGTGGGCAACGCCGCGTCGCGCCAGCTCCAGCTGGATGTCTTCGGCCCGATCATCGACCTCGTGCACACGCTGCTCAAGCTCGGCGCGCCCGTGTCGGGCGAGCACTGGAAGCTCGTCGAGGCGGCTGTCAAGGCCGTCGAGGCCCGCTGGGACGAGCCCGACCACGGCATCTGGGAGATCCGCGGCGAAGCGCGGCACCACGTCCACTCCAAGGTCATGTGCTGGGTCACGATCGATCGGGCGATCGCGATCGCCGACCAACTGCTCGGCGAGGAGCGGCCCGCCTGGGTCGAGCTGCGCGAACGCATCGCGAGCGATGTGCTCACCAACGGGTGGAACGAGTCGGCGCAGGCGTACACCACCGCGTACGGGTACGACGCGCCGGACGCGGCGTGCCTGGAGATCGGCTTGCGCGGGCTCTTGCCGGCGGGCGACGAGCGGTTTGCCGCGACCATCCGCGCGGTCGAGGCACAGCTGCGCGAGGGCGACACCGTCTTCCGGTACCACTGCGACGACGGGCTGCCCGGCACCGAGGGCGGGTTCAACCTCTGCACCGCCTGGCTGATCGAGTCCATGGCGATGACGGGCCGGCGCGACGACGCGCAGCGGCTCTTCGAGAGCTACTGCAGCCTCGCCGGACCGACGGGCCTCATTCCCGAGGAAGTCGACCCCGCGACCGGCGCGGGCCTCGGCAATCACCCGCAGGCGTACTCGCATCTTGGGCTGATCAACTGCGCGTTGCGGCTGAGCAACTAGATTCTCCTACGGCAAGGGCTGGCCGGTGTCGATCACAGGACCGTCGAAGTCGATGCCTGCGAGCCCACCGCGGGTGTAGAGCATGCGTGCATCCAAGACTTCACTGGATGAGCCGCTCACTGTTGGTGGTAGTGCGAGCTCGAATTGTGGCTCGTATCGGAAGCGAACGCCTCGAGTCCCGTTTAAGCGCCTGGGGTCCGCCGAAACGTTTGCTTCGCTCGCCCGCCGGACTTGTGCTGAGCCGTCCCCCATAAGGTACGGTGCGCGTGCAAAGTCATGGAGGTGAAAGACTTGTCGCGAGGCGTCGCTGTAGTAATCAAACTCGCCCGCCACGTATACCTTCCTTGAAGCGAAGGCAATTTCGTCAAATCTGCGAGGGGGAACCTCACTCGACGTCCCAATGCTCACAAAGTCTGAATTTGCGGTGACAACCGGCGCATCGTTGCCGGACTCCACGAAAGGGAGCGTTGCCATAGGACGACGGAACCAGGTGGCTGCCAAGTAGCGTTTGTTTGTGTTCGAGAACGTCCAAGATGCCCCGAACGGGGTTGGCCAGGTCTCGTTCTCAAAGAACGCCGAGGGCTCTCTCGCGATCGTAGCCCATGGTCCGGATCCCACGGGGACAAAGCGCTCATCGGGAATGTCAAGACCGGCATGGTCCATCAGTGGGACGTGGCTGTAGTTCAGATCCGGCACCCAGCCGGAGATCACCAACAAACTGTCCCCAAGAAACGACCGTCGACGCATGATGTCGATGAACTGATTGGCGCGCGCTTGCCGATCCGAGAACGCGTTCTGTAGATCGGTGTAGTCGCTTGGTGTGTTGCCCGCCGACCAAGTGAAGCTGGGCATCTGTCCCTGCTTGTCCGCGCCATAAGCGGCGGCGAGTGCCCCTCGGTACCCAAGATTGAGCACGTCGGCCTGCCGCTGGCTGGCAAGGCGTGCGGCCGAGGCACCGACCGCGAAGCACGCGAGCAACAGGCCGACGAGGGATATCCCGATCGCAGTCTCGTGGAGTACCAAGCCGGGCTGGGTGAGTTGGAGTTTCTTCATGGGAACCGCCGCTGTTCTCGGGTACGGTCTGGAGGCTGGCACAGTCCGAGGCTAGTTCATACCAGAGGTGAGGCGAATGACCAAGCTGAATCGAACGATGTGCGGGCTCTTGGCGCTCGCGTCGATGGCGTCTGGGCTCGTTGCTCAGCCTGCCGTCGTGGCCCGCACGGGTGATTCGGCTCCAGGATATGAGTTGGGTGCCGTGGTCGTCGGCTTCGGCGCACCGGTGTGGGACACAGCTGGGCACGTGTACGTCGTGGCAGTCGTGGAACCGAGCCCGGGCACGCCGCCCGAGTCCGCGGTGTACGCGATCGAGGCGGGCGAGATGCGGCTCGTGTTTCGGGTTTCGCCGTCGGCACCCGGCGACGTGCTGGCGATCCAAGCGATCGCGGCGATACCCGAGGGAATCGGCGTCGTGGCGTCTGTGGTAAACGACCCTGCTGGCGACCCGACGCACGAGCACACCCACGGGTTGATTGTGGATGGGACGTTCGCCGCATATCTGGATTCGGCGGATATGAGCGCCGGCCAGTCTGTGTCCCTTCGGCCATTCGCGACGGATGGCAGCCGGCTCTGGACTGTCAAGAACGGAGAGTCGATCCGGAATGGCGCTGGTGTTCTCGCGGCACGGGGCGATGTCGCGCCCGGAACTGCCGAGCAGCACTTCTACGAGTTCTCGGCTCCCGCTGCTGGCAGCAACGGCAGCGGTGTTTTCCGAGCTGTTGTCGGCGTTGATCCAAGTGCGGAGCCGATCGAACGCACAGCTCGAGAGGGCGTCTGGCGTGTCCAAGCCGGGCAGATCGAAGCTGTTCTGCTTGAGAGCGAGGGCTTTCGGTCGCTTGGTTCGCCCTCGATCAACCGCCACCACGATGTCGCCTTGCGCGCAACGAGAGTGGAGGCCGCAGGCACCGCCGACGTGGTCTTGCTTGAACGCGACGCTTCGATATCCGAGATCGGTGCAACCGGTGACGTGACATCCGTTGGAACATTGGCTCGGATTCTTGGGACGACGCATGTCACCGACGCGCGTGACGTGCTGGCCTACGCCACACTCAACGGCGTTCCAACGTCGGCAAACAGTGGGATCTTCGCGTTTCGCGTGTTCGCCCCGCCGCGTGCCGTGCTTGTAGAGGGTGATCAGGTCTTGGGTGACGGCGTAGGTCATCCGGGCATGCTTCGCGTGCGGTCTATCGTCGGTTGGCGAAGCGATGAAGCGGGTTCGGTGTCGGCGCTGGTCGATCTGGAAGACGCCGACACGGGTGAGGCGCTCGGCACGGGGCTCCTGCTCGCGGATCGATCGGGGAGCCGTCGGCTCGTGGCGTGGTCGGGCCAAACGGTCGGCGGCGTCACGGTGCGCGTGCCGTTGCTGCCAAGCCCCGGAGCACGCAACCGCGAGACACTCGTCGCCGCGCGCGATCGAGTGCCCGTGCTCGTCGAGTTGCAAGCGCCGGGGCAAGCGATCATCGAAGTCGATCGGCCGTGCGTGGCCGACATCGGCGGGAGTGGGGGCGGCAACACCGACGGGCAGGTCACCATCGCGGACTTCATGGCCTACATGAACCTCTGGCTCGCTGGCGATGCCCGCGCGGATGTCACCACGACCGGCGATGCGTTTGCTCGGCCCGACGGCGTGGTCGATCTCTCGGACTTCTCGTACTACCTCACGCTGTGGTCTGCCGGTTGCCCGTGACCCGCGGCTTCGGAGGGGGCGAGCCCCCGTTCAATGACACTTTGGGCAAAAGACCCTAGTTGCTATGCTGCGGGGCGACCGAAGGAGTCCCCATGCAGCCGTCCCGATTCGTGCTTCCCGCCGCGGCCGTCGCCCTCGCCGCGGGCGCAGCCGCCGCCCAGGTCCATTTCACCTACCTGTGGCACATGGAGCAGCCAATCTATTGGCCCGACCAGCAGGTCGGCGGGACCGATCGGTACGAGCGGGCGTGGGAGTCCCAGCAGCGCAAGAACGCCGGGCGATTCAACCCGACCAACAACCTCAATGACATCTTCGGCAAGCCCGATCGCGTGGCGGCCTACCAGTGGCGCGTGAAGGACTCGATCGACGCCTTCGACTGGGCGCCCGAGGCCGGTGTGCAGGTCTCGTACTCCGGCGGGCTCATCGAGAACCTCCAGTCGCTCGGCGGCGCGTTCCAGCTCGGCTATTCGCCCAACTGGTTCTCCGACTATCGCACCGCGCGGAGCTGGTCGACCACCGGTGGGAAGCCGCGGGCGGACATCGTGATCTTCCCCTTCCACCATCCCTTGTCGCCGCTGGTCGCCGAGAGCACGCTGCGGAAGGAGATCCAGCTCTACAAGGCGGTGTACGACGATGCGTGGGGCACCGCTCGGCCGATGAGCCGGGGCTTCTTCCCATCGGAGATGGCCTTCAGCACGCGGATGATCCGCGTGCTCGATCAGGAGGGGGTCGACTGGTCGTTCGTCTCGGGCGAGAAGATCAGCCGGGCGTGCGCGGACTATCCGGTCGTGCTCGGCTCGGGCGGCGTGAACTGCGACCCGCCGAACCGGGCCGACATGGTCAATCCGGCGCAGGGCAACTACGTTCGCTACCAGATCTCGCGTGGGTGCGCACCCGCCGAGGCCGTGCCGCTGGCGTTCACGCCGCAGCGCGCGCAGAGCGTCGATCCCGCGACCGGGCAGGTCTACGAGATCATCGTCGTGCCGTGCGCACAGGGCATCAGCTGGGAAGACGGGTACAACCCGATCGGCCCGGCGCGGTTCAACGAGCTGGCGGCCGCGGCGCCGAACCCGAGCCGACCGATGCTCACGACGCTCGCGCACGACGGCGACAATGCGTTCGCGGGCGGGTTCTCGTACTACATGGAGGCGACGCCCAACCTTGTGTCGCAGGCCCAGGCCGCGGGGCATGTCGCGTCGACGGTCGAGCAGTACCTCGCCGACCATCCGGTGCCGGCGAATGCCGTGGTGCACGTCGAGGACGGCGCGTGGGTCAACGCCGACGGCGACTTCGGCTCGCCGCAGTTCTGGAACTGGAACTACCCGCCGGTCAACGCGCAGGGGCAGGTCGATATCAAGAACGGCTGGGCTGAGGACATCCGCAACTGGGCGGTCATCACCGCGGCGCAGAACCACGTCGACACGGCCGAGCAGATCTGGACCGGCACGGGCGGCACGGTGGATGTCAACGAGATTCTGTACCCGGGTTCGGGCACGAATCCTGTCGAGCGTGCGTGGCACTTCTTCCTGGGCGGGCTCAACTCCGGGTACATGTACTACGGCACGGCCGAGGACTTCGAGGTCAAGCCGACGATCGCGAGCAACGAGGCGCTCGAGCACACGGCGGCGGTCATTGGCGATGCCTCGCAGGATGCGACGGGCCCCGCGGTGTGGCTGCCGCAGCGCTGGCCGTGGAACCCGGGCGAGGTGAACTTCGGCGCAGCGTACGGCTACCAGGCGACCGTCATGCCGACCGACGTGACCGTCTGGACATTCGTGCACGACGTGTCCGACACGCAGGCCGTGACGCTCAAGTACCGCGTGGACAACGATGGCATCAACCCGCTCTCGAGCACGCAGAACGAGACGTATGCGGGCGGCGGGGAAGTAGGGGCGTGGCAGTCGATCGAGATGACCCGCCGGGCCTTCCCCGCGGGCAACGTGTACAGCGATCCGACGATCGACTTCTTCGAGATGCCCCAGCAGATCGCCGACCAGTACTACGCGGACATCTCGGGCTTGTCCGACACGCTCATTGACTACTACGTCGAGGCTGTCGACACCAAGGGCAACGTGACGCGCTCGGATATCCAGCACGTCTGGATCGGCGATGGCGAAGGCGCGACCGGCGGCGGTGGCGGTGACCGCGTTGTGGTGATGCCCGAGCCCGCTGTCGCGGGCGAGCCGGTGACCGTGGAGTACGACGCCGCGGGCGGCCCTCTTGCGGGTGCGGGCTCGGTGAACATGTACTGGGGGGTAAACGGCTGGGCGCCGGTCGTGGGCGACGTCGCGATGGTGCCGCTCGCCGGCGGCACGAGCTTCACCGCGACCGTGACGCCACCCGGCGGCTCAACCGTGATGAACTTCGTCTTCAACGATGGTGCCGGGACCTGGGACAACAACAACGGGCAGGACTGGTCGGCCCCGCTCGACCCGGGCGCGCCGATCGACACGTGGACGATCGATGGCCAGCTCGATGGCGACGCGGTGCAGGTCGTCACCGGATCGGGCGTCGGGCTGTATGCGGGCGTGAAGGGCGACGTGCTCTACCTCGCGACCGACGCGGCCGGCGGCGGTGCGGACCGCTTCGTGCTGCTCGCGGGTCCCAGTGGTCCCGGTGCGATGCAGCCGGCGATGTGGGGCAAGGGCGGGCAGGTCGCGGCGTGGGACGCCTTCGTGGGCAACGAGGAGTCCAACGGCTTCAACGGCTGGTTCGATCAGTCTCCCGCGGCCGCGTCGTCGGCGGCGGGGGGCGTGCTCGAGGCAACGATCGATCTTGCTGCGAGGTTCGGCGCGATGCCCGATCGCGTGTTCGTGGCCGCGGCGAGCTACGGCACGAGCGATGGTGGGGCGCTCCAGCCGGCGAGCCAGCTGCCAGCCACGACGGATGCCGATGCCTTGCTCGACGCGGGCGAGTACACGGAGGTTCTGATCTGCGCACTGCTGGGCACCTGCTGCCCCGCGGACCTCACCACAACGGGCAACGCGAGCGGCGTGCCCGATGGCGTGGTCGATCTCTCCGACTTCTCGTTCTACCTCGGTGCGTGGAGCGAGGGCGACGCGGTGGCAGACTTCACCACCACCGGCACTGCGAGCGGCGTCCCGGACGGCGTGGTCGATCTCTCGGACTTCTCCTTCTATCTGGGGCTGTGGTCCTCGGGCTGCCCGTGAGCCGACGCATGACCGGATGAGGTTCCGGTGATGCGCAGCAGAGATTCGGGAAACCGCGACGGCGGAAGGTCGTATTCTGTTCTGATGCGTTGGATGGCGCACAAGCCGAGGCAGGCGTTCACGCTGATCGAGCTGTTGGTCGTCATCGCGATCATCGCGCTGCTGCTCGGCATCCTGCTGCCCACACTCGGCGCGGCGAGGCGATCGGCGCGGCTTGCGGTGTGTGGTTCGAACATGCGGCAGCTCGGCGTCGCAACCGCGACGTACATCAAGGACTTCGACGGCCAGATCTTCTCCCTCAACTGGCGGCCGGGGAACTACGTCAGCGAGTTTTCCGATCTGAACGGC
>CAYQAD010000085.1:0-5770 GCA_964415125.1 uncultured Phycisphaeraceae bacterium
CTGGCGCTGGACGCGCGCGTCTTCAACCGCGCCGTGCCCCGGCTCGACCGCACGCAGCTGATCCAGCCAGTTCGTCACGCCCCCAAGCTCGAGCAGCCCCACGATCGGCAGCAGCACAAGCCCGCAGATCATCAGCGTCCCCTGAAACACATCCGACCACACCACCGCCACAAACCCGCCCCGCGTGATGTAGAGCAGCACGACGAGGAACCCGATCGTCGCGCCGAGGAACACGTCCCAATCAAGAAACGCGTTGAACGCCTTGCCCGTCGCAAAGACCTGGCTCGACGCATAGATCGGCACGAAAATCACCAGCGCACCCGCCGCGATCAGGCGCAGCGAGTGCGACGGGTCCCGCAGCCGGCTCTCCAGATAGTCCGGCACCGTCACCGAGTCATACCGGTCCGTCAGCCGCTTGAACCGCCGCGCCATGAACAGCCACGCCGCACCCACACCCAGAATCTCGCCCAGCACAATCCAGAACCCCATCGCTCCGAACGCGAAGCCCGTGCCCGTCAGCCCGAGCAACAGCCACGCCGACTCGCCCGTCGCCCGTGACGAGAACGCGACATTGATAAACCCAAGCCGCTTCCCGCCCGCGAAGTAATCACGGATCGTCTTCATCCGCCGCGCCGCGACCGCCCCGATCGCCAGCAGAATCCCGCAGTACATCGCAACAGCAAGCAGCTTCCACATCGCGTCGGCGGTCAGAGTGATGGCGGGCCTCCCGGCGGTCGTGCGCTCGCGGCGCGTGTCAGGACAATCGTGTAAGGACAACTGAGATCGCGAGCCTAACGCCCGCCCAGCGCGCGCACAAAGCAGCCCAAGCCATGCCGAATGTGGGGCGCTGCCTCGATCCGCCCACGCGCGGCCACCGATCGCTTGCCGCCGCGTATCGCCGTGGCATCTTCACACCGCGGCCAACTCTCCGGCCGCACCTCGAGGGCACAACACGCACCGCTCCACGCCGCGACGCCTCCTCCCGACGCAGGGAGACGCGACCGCGGCAATCACCGTGCGCGCGAACATTATGCATCATAAGTTTTTTGCGACGTCCTGAAACACGCCGCGAGCCCGCATCGAAGAGCATCCCGAGAGCCGCGGCTTGTGGGAAGTGACGGCTCTGAAATCACCGCGGCCCACCCCCCCAATCACACACACCGGGCCGCGCGAAGGGAGTAGAAGATCGTGAACACCTCCACCCTCTCGAGCGTTGTCGTCGCCGTCGCGGGCCTCGCCGTCGCCGCAAACGCCGGCGTCCGCATCATCCACGCCTCGCCCGACACGCCAAACGTCGACGTCTACGTCGACCAGACGCCCGGCGTCGACGCACCCGCCATCCCCGACCTCGCCTTCACCCAGGGCACCGACTACATCGCCCTCCCCTCGGGCGACTACGACGTCCAGGTCGCCGCCGCCGGCACCACCACCGTCCCCCTCCAGGTCAACCCCTTCACCGTCGACGACACCCAGGATGTCACCGTCGTCGCGGGCGACTTCCTCTCAAACATCCAGCCCTTCGTCTTCACCGACGACCGCACCTCCGACGCCAACAACGCCCGCGTCCGCTTCATCCACATGGCCCCCGACGTGCCCACCGTCGACGTCGCCCTCTCCGGCTCCACCGATCCCCTCTTCGACGCCGTCTCCTTCGGCAGCTCCGGCGGCTACCTCACCCTGCCCGCCGGCACCTTCGACCTCGATGTCCGCTTCGATTCCGACGACTCCGTCGCACTCCCCGTCCCGGGCGTCACCCTCCAGGCAGGCCTCGTCTACACCATCTTCGCCATGGGCTCCATCCAGACCAGCGACGTCCAGGCCGTCGTCTTCGTCGACCAGGTGCCCGCACCCGGCGCCGTCGCGACCCTCGGCCTCGCGGGCCTTCTCGCGTCCCGCCGCCGCCGCTGATCCACCTCCCACGCGACCAACACAACCCCCTCTCTCACGCACGCCCCCAGCTCCGGCCCGGGGCGTGCGTGCTTTTTGCGCAACCCGCCCGCCCGCTCGCGCCCGATGACCCAATGCTCGCGCTCTCAGCCCCATCTGGCCGACAAAGCTCCAATGCAAGATCACCCCGCCATGTGCGTCCAAACCGAGTACGGCAGCCGCTACGGCCTCCTCGGTGCCATGGCACGCGAAATCGCCGAAGGACTCACCCAAGCGGGCATCCCAACACGCCAAGGCGAACCCCGCCCCGGCGACACCTTCCTCTGGCTCAACTTCCCCGCCACCGCCGAAGCACTCCCCGCCGCCTGCCGCGAAGGCTCGGCAAACATGGTCCAGTACTTCGTCGACCACCCCTTCGCCATCGACCCACGCGTCATGGACACCCTCGCCAAACAACCCCGCCACACCCTCGCCCTCCCCTGCATCGACGGCAACCACCTCCTCCGTCTCCGCTGGCCCACCCTCTCGCACGTCCCCGTCCTCCACGGCGTCCGCGCCGCCGACGTCGTCGCCGACGACACCATCGCCCCCTCACACCAGCCAGCCGCGACCAACACCAACCCATCCGCACCCGCCCCGCGCGACATCGAAATCTTTATCGCCGGCTCCATCCACACCGAACCCGAGCTCGCCGAGCTCCGCGCCCGCCTCCCCGAGCCCATCCGCGAGCTCGCAGACCAGGTCGGCGACCTCGTCGCCGCCATCCCCACCATGCCCGCCGAGCAAGCCATGGACCTCGTCATCGCCCCCGCCGGCATCGGCGTCGGCCAATGGCCCCTCATGGCAGCCGTCTGGTCCTACGCGATCGCCCGCGCCAACCGCGCCCGCCGCCTGTCGCTCGTCCGCGCACTCCAAGGCCTCCCCGTCACGGTCTTCGGCACAGAAGCCTGGCAGCCCGAGTGCACCGGCACCATCCGCTACGCCGGCAACGCCTCCTACGCCGACATCCCAGCACTCATGCGCCGCGCCCGCATCTGCATCGCCTGGGGCCCCACCCAGTTCGCCCACTCATTCAGCGAGCGACAACTCCTCGCCATGGCCAGCGGCTGCGCCACCGTCAGCGACGACCGCCTCCTCGCCCGCTCCATTCTCGGCCCAAGCCCCGCCCGCCCCGAGGGCATCCTCTTCTACGACGCCGCCCAACCCACGTCCTGCCGGGCCCACGTCGAACGCCTGCTCCGCGACCCATCAGCCGCCGCCGCACTCGCCGCCGCCGGCGCGTCCATCGTCGGCGCCGCCCACACCTGGCGACACCGCGCCGCGAGCCTCGTCCCCGAGTCGCTCCGCACGCACGCCGCCGCCTGACCCGCGCGCGGGCATTTCGCCAACCGCACTCAAGGGCAGCCCGCACCCCACAGCGCGAGATAGAAGCTGAAGTCGCTCAGCGTCACCGCCCCGTCCGGCACGCCGTTGGCCGTGCCGTCCGTCGTCAGGTCCGCCGCCGCGTCCCCCGCGCCCCACAGCGACAGGTAGAAGCTGAAGTCACTCAGCGTCACCGCCCCGTCCGGCACGCCGTTGGCCGTGCCGTCCGTCGTCACGTCCGCCAGGCACGGCGCCGCCGTCGCAGCCGTCACCGCGATCCCATCCCGCCCGTCGTCGAGCCGGAAATCCACCGCAGCCTGCCCCGCGTTGTTGAACTCCATGTCCGTCCCGATCGACGTGATCGTCGACCCGCCCAGCGCATCACCCTCGCCGATCAGCCGCTCGACCACGCCGCTGCCAACGTCATACGTGTACACACCAAAGTCGCCCGCCACACGCCCGACGAACGCGACCACGCCCCAATCATTGATCCTCGGCGTGCTCAGAAACTCGAAGGTCCCGCCGCCCGGCGCCGCATCACCCGTCGAGACCAAGGGCATCACCATGCCCGTCGCGTGCTCGTAGTACCCAATCGCCCGCGCACCGCCCGAGAAGTTCACGCGGAACGCCACATCCCGCGCCGCGTTGATCGAAGGCTCAAACGCTCCAGCGATCGCCATCCCGTCGAACACATCCCCGTTCTGGATGATCGTCCGCGTGTCCCCCCCCGCAATCGTCGCGCTCACGATCCCGCGCCCGCCCGACGTCGTCGAGATGTCGGCCGCGAAGTCGCCCGCCCCGTTCGCCTCGAGCCAGAACGCGCTCTGAAAGAGCCCGATCCCGAGATCGTTCTGCCCCGTCAGCGTCACCAGGTTGTCCTGCCCGCCCGCGAAGTTAAACACGCCCCGGTCGATGTTGAACCCGATCGTCAGCGACGCCGAGAACACCGCTCGCGACGACTCCGCAATGTCGTAATCCGCGATCGCCGAGCCCGTGAAGTCCCGATACCACGCCGGCGACCCGCTGCCCATGTACCCCGGGAAGTCCGTGTTCTGCCGCGCGATCTCCGTGTACGCATTCGTCGCGCTCGCAAGGAACAGCGTCTCCCGGTTCGCATCGCCCCCCGCCGGATCATTGATGAACCCGAGGAACACCACCTCGCCCGCGTCGTTGATCCGCGGGTTAAACAGCCCCTTGAACCCATCCTGCGGCACGGTGAACCCGCCACGCGCCACCGTCCGGTCCGGCATCACGCCGTCCGCCACGATGATCGCCTTCTCATTCACCCGCCCATCGCTCAGCCCCGTGTACTGCACCTCGTACGAAACCTCGCCGAAGTTATTGAGCCCAAAGTCGCCCGAGATGAAGCTGATCACCCCGTTCCCATCCGGGGCCGCCTGCCCCTCGATCGCCACGATCGTCTGGGCAGAAACACGCGGCGCAACAAGCACAGGGGCAGCGATCGCAGCGATCGCGAGGGCAACGGGCAACTTCATGGGGTTCGTCTCTCTCTATCTGGACCGGCAACCGCCGGTGTCTGGGTCACGCGAGCGTAGCCACACCCACCCGCAAACCCAAGTGTTTGCGCGTGAAGTGGGGGTCTGGAGAACCTGAGAAGCCGAACCGGGGCCGAATCCCAGCCCATCCCCATCTTTCGGGTCACGGCCGCGACGCAAGCTCCGCCACCACCCGCGCAATCCCCTCCGTCACCCGCGCCATCCGCTCGTAGTCCAGCGTCTCCGGCGTGTCCGTGTCCCGGTGGTAGTGGGGGTTGCGAAACATCGCCGTGTCCGTCGCCATGATCGCCGGATACCCAAACTCCGCGAACGACCAGTGATCCGAGAACGCCACCCCAGGCACGCCCGCCGGCAGCGCCGCCCCGTACGCCGGGAACGCCGTCGTCTCCCGAAACGTCCCCACCGCACGCTTCACCAGCCCGCGATCGCGCGTCAGCCCAACAAACGCGATGAAGTCCCCCGTGTCCGGGTACAGCATCCCGATCCCCGGCGGGTACTTCTGCGACCCCGGCGTCGTGTCGTAGTACCCCAGCATCTCCAGCGACACCATCGCCACGATCCGCTCGCCCGCCGCCGACGCCGCCTCCGCGTGCACATGGCTCCCCATATCACCCGTCATAAAGTGCGGCGGCTCCTCGTTCGCAAACAGCACCAGCCGCACCGTCCGCGCACCCGGCTCGAGCATCCGCGCCAGCTCAACCACCGCCGCGCACCCCGACGCATTGTCATCAGCCCCCGGCTGACCCATCACCGCGTCATAATGCGCCCCCACAACAACGATCTCATCCGCCGCCGACGTCCCGGGTATGTCCGCCACGATGTTCACGCTGGGCGCACCAATATCCCTCGTCCGAAACGCCTCCCGCCTCGGCTCGAGCCCCGCATCGGCAAGCCGCCCAAACAGATACGCCGCCGACGCCTCGTACCGCGACGGATGAAACACACTCCGCCCCGAATACTCGGTCGCCAGCACCGTCACGTGCGCCTCGAGCCGATCGGCAAGC
>CAYQAD010000085.1:5870-9577 GCA_964415125.1 uncultured Phycisphaeraceae bacterium
CCGCCGCGGCCGTACCAGCGCAAACATCCCAACAACACCAACCGCCGGCGGCGCAGGGATCTGTATCGCGTACAGCCCCGACATCCCGCCCGCAAAGCCAGCCGTAAACGAGAGCGTGCCGTTCGCGAGCGATGTCTCACCAAACTCGACAATGCCGATCGTCCGCCCATTGATCGTGTCGACGCCGATCTCCATGAGGCGATCAAGCTCGCCGCTCGCCAGGTCAAGCGTGTAGACGAAGCTGCCCTGGTCTGTTCCCGCAAAGAACGCGAGCAGATCACCATCGAGCGCAAACGAGTTGAAGCCCGCCAGAAACTCCACCGTCGCACCGTCGCTCAGCGTCCCGCCGACCTCGATCGTGCTCCGTCCATCCACCGGGGACCACCACTCCACTGTCGACGAAGTCCGGAACGCCACGCGCCCGTTGCTCACCGTGAGGTCGCCGGACCCAGGCCGGCCCGTCGTCTCGATGAAGCTCCACGACCCATCAATCTGTGCCGCGATCCCACCGCCGACCAGGACCGCGAGGTCATCGCCATCGCCAGCGGCCGAGGGAAGAAACGACGAAGTCGGAAAGTACGTCGCGACCCCAGGAATCTCCTCACCCCAGCTCAAGAGCCGCTCCGATCGCCCGTCAGGAAAGATCTCGAACAGCCCCTGTGATCGCGGAGATGGTTCGTCCCGAGCGACCGCCAGAAACGAGTCGCCCGTCCATGCACCAAGGCTCAGACGATCAAAGTGCTCCGCCCCCGGGATCGGCGTCGATGCGGCCACCGCCCGGGTGCCACTGGGTGTGCTCACAAAGAGGGCTGTTGCTTGACGATCCGAGTGCGTTGCGGAAAACGCGGACATGCCCGCCGTCATCGCGTGAACCGAGAAGACGCTGTCGACGCGGAGCGCCTCACCCGTGTTCACGAGTGGGACACTCCCAAACGGATCGGCCAGCACCGAGATCGATCCATCCGCAGATCGGCGGTACAGACCCTCCAGCGCCGATCCCGTACCGACCTGCACCGCAAACGTAAACGACGCCCCATCAGTCGACGGCCAGAAAGAGAACGGCGACGGGAACGCTCCCGTCTCGGGCACCATGAGCCCATCCGGCCCCGGCAACGCATCCCCCGACTCAATAATCGTCGTCACCACCAGGTCCGCCGCCAACGCCGACATCGGCACCAACGTCAAACTGGCAGAGATGGCAAGCATGGGCAACTGATGCACGGCATTCCTCCTTCGGCCGGGTCTCGGCCAAGGTGATACGCCCAGCCGCACACCCCGTTCCCAACCGAACGAGCCGCTGAACCGCCGCGCATCTAGTTTGGGTACAAACCCGCCAAATGCTGCCAAAACGTCGGGTATGTCTTCGCCACGCACCCTGGCTCATTGATGCTCACGTTCGGCCGCCTCAGCCCGATCAGCGCCAGCGCCATCGCCATCCGGTGATCGTCGTACGTGTCAAACGCCACCGCCGGCGCATCCGGCCCACGCTCGATCCCGCCCTTGGGCGGCTCGATCGTGATCGCACCATCATCCCCATGCACCGGGTTCGTCAACGTCACCCCAACCTTCGAAAGCTCCGTCACCAACGCCGCGATCCGATCCGTCTCCTTCACCCGCAGCGTCCGAAGCCCACGGATCACGCTCGTCCCCTGCGCAAAGCAGCACACCGCCGCCAGCGTCATCGCCGTGTCCGGCATGTCCGACAGGTCCGCCATGATCGGCGACAGGCTCGCCGCCCCCGACACCGTGATCGCCGACGTCGGCTCCGCGTCCTCGCCCGCGCCCGCCCCCTCGTCATCCCCGCCATCATCCAGAAAATCCTGCGACACCGTCGCACCCATCCGCGCCAGCAGATTCGGGAACAGCGCATCCCCCTGCAACGACCCCGGCCCAAGCCCCGGCACCGTGCACCGCGCGCCCGGAAATAGCGCCGCCGCCGCATGGAAGTACGTCGCCCCCGAAGCGTCCGGCTCCACGTCCAGCTCAAAACCAGGCAGGCACGGAATCGTGCTCGCCGGCGTCGAGTGCGCGGGAATCCCAAGCGCGTCCGGATCGGGCCCCGGCGCAATCCGAATCACCCGAAGATCCTCGCTCGTACGCATCCGCGCCCCCACCCGCGCAAGCAAACCAAGCGTCATGTCGATGTAAGGCCTCGACGTGATCTCCCCCGAAAGCTGAAGCGTCAGCCCCGAAGGAAGATTCGGCGCCACCAACAGCAGCGCCGAGATGAACTGGCTCGAAAGCGTCGTCGGCAGCTCCAGCGCGTGCGTCGCGAGCGTCGCCGGCGCCGTGATCGTCAGCGGCGGGCAGTCCGGGTTCCCCTCGTGCGTGATCGTCGCCCCAAGCGTCCGCAGCGCCGACGCCAGCTGCGCGATCGGCCGCTCGCGCATCCGCGCATTCCCCGTGATCGTCACCGGCTCGGGCGAGAGCATCGCCGCCGCCGTCAGAAACCGCGTCGCCGTCCCCGCGTTGTTCAGATCGAGCGTCGCCGGCCCGCTCGGCCGCCAGCGCCCCGCCGTCCCCGTGATCCGCAGCACCGTCTCGTCGGTCTCGTCCAGCTCGCTCGGCGCGCCAAGCTGCGCAAGCGCCCCACGCATCCGCACCGCATCATCCGCCGTCGTCAGCGCCCCCCGCAGCGTCGACCGCCCGTGCGCCAGCGCACCCAGCAGAATCGCCCGATTCGTGATGCTCTTCGACCCCGGCGGCCGGATGATCGCATTGAACGGCTTGCGCACCGGCCGCACCGCCAGCGACGCCGGCAAACGGTCGAGAGGCTGGCGATAGTGCTCGACCGTCATAGCGCGCAGGGGTGCTTGGCTCGGGGCGTGGAAGCTTCACAAAGACAGCAGCCCATCGGCCGCCGGGACACGCCGCCATGGTAGGCGATCCCAAGGTGTCCGCACAAAGCCCGCCCAGCCGAGGCGAGGCCCGGCCAACACCCACGCCCGCCTCAATCTGCCCCAAGCCCTCAACCCCAGCGACGCCTCCGCCCCGCCAGCACACCACCCACCAACAGCACCGGCACAACACCAGGGGCCGGGATGAACCCGAACCCGGAAATGAACATCTGATCCTGCACAAATACGTTGTTCCCAGCCGGGTCTGTGAACAGGTTGACGCTGACGTTGGTGAGGAAGAAGCTCGCGAACTGGACCTCTCGCGAGTAGGTCAGCTGGAATCGGAAGATCTCGTACACGCGATTGCTGTTGATCAACGCGTTGTGCTCCGGAGCCGCCGGCGACTGCTGCCGCCCGCTGATCGTCCCGTCCCCAACGCTGCTGCCAATGAACGTGTCGGTCACAACATCGGCGAGCTGCGGGCCGAATCGGCTCCCGCCGTTGTTGGAAGCCGACCCCGGTAATGCCCCCGGACGGCGCCCGCCGGTCCAAACCCGACCGCCCGCCGCAAACCCAGTGGTGTCCGCAGTTTCGAGAATATCCGTCTCAAGAAGATTCCCGCCCACCGCAGCGGCAAGACCCACGGGGTCACGATTCGTCGTCATGTCGATGTTGAACTGAAACTCGTGCCACGCGAAGAACTCGCCGGCATAGCTCGTCGCGTCCAACACAACGTCAAGGGTTATCACTTCGCCGTAGACCGGCAAGGGGTTCGACGCCGTGATGTACATCGACTGGGCCGACACCGATGACGCCGCAAACGCAACTGCCGCAACCAAAACTGTCGTGTTCATAATGTTCCTCCGTCGC
>CAYQAD010000086.1:0-9574 GCA_964415125.1 uncultured Phycisphaeraceae bacterium
CGCCGGAGCCCTCGGCGTCCGCGGCGGCTACTGCGGCCGCGGCGGCTGCGGCGGCGTCTTCTGCCTCGGCGTCGGCGTCGGGGGATCGGCCCGTGCGCAGCGCTTCCTGCTGTGCGCGCAGACGCTGCTGCTGGACCTCGCGCTTCGCCTTGATCTCCGCGAGCTGGCGCATGACCCAGCCGAAGACACTCATGCCCACGAAGAGCGCGACGATCGCGAACTGGATCCAATTTTGGTTGTTCATGGCGTGTTCATCGATCGCTGGGGGTCGCGGGAGGAGTCGCTGGGGTGGTCGCTGGGGGCTTGGTCAGTTACTGATGGGAGGCTGGTTGGAGACTCTGCATTCGCGGGTGATCATATGGGAGGCGTTCGGGCGAGCGGGGCGAGCACGGCCCCGGTGTGCGGCTGGGGGAGGGGCAGCTCGGCGAACTGGACGCGGAAGACCCGACGCAGCACGTCGGGCACGAGGGTGTCTTCGGCTGGACCGGCTGCGGCGATTCGGCCGGACGCGTCGAGCACGAGGGCGTCATCGGCGATTCGGCGGGCGGCGGCCAGATCGTGCATGACCAGCCCCACCGCGACGCCTCGGGCGGCGAGATCGCGCGTGAGGGCGTGGGCGGCCAGGGCGTGCTCGGGATCCAGCGCGCTGGTGGGCTCGTCGCCCAGCAGGACGGCGGGCGTGGGCACGCCTTGGGGTGCGGCGGGCCCGTCGTGTGGCAGCGCGTCGATCTGGAGGAGGGCGCGGGCCCACGCGGCGCGTTGCTGTTGGCCCGCGGAGAGCTCGTCGAACCGGCGGCCCGCGCGGGTTGCGAGGTCGACCGCGGCCAGGGCGCGTTCGGCGGTTGCCCGGTCGACGCCCGGGCGCGCCATCGCGACGAAGTCGAGGGCGGCGAAGCCGAGGGCGATGTCGGGCTGACGCGGGATATAGGCGAGCCTGCGGGCCCGCTCGGCGGCGGGCCAGGCGGCGATGGGCTTGCCCGCGAGCGTGACCGTGCCTGAGCGGGGCGTGAGCTGGCCGAGCAGGCCTCGGAGGAGGGTGGTCTTGCCCGCGGCGTTTGGGCCGGCAATGACGAGCACCCGGCCGGGCGTGAGCGCGAGCGAGACGTCGGTGAGCACGGCGGGGGCGTTGCGATAGCCCAGCGTCAGGCTGGACGCGGTGAGGATCGGCCGACGGGCGGGGCTTGCGGCTGGTGTGGGGGCGGAAGGGGGCGGCACGGGGCGAGGGTACCGGTGGGACGGGCTGGTGGTGTGGGGGCGGGGTCTGGGGTCGGGGTCTGGGGTCGGGGTCTGGGCGCGTGGTCTGGGCGTGTGGTGGCCGATAGGCTCGTGTCGCTGGCGATTCGGCCGGTGCTGGAAGGGTGCGTGTATGTCGAGCAATGCGGCAGATGGGGCGGCAGATCGGGCGGCAGATCGGGCGGGCGTGGAATCGGGATCGGGGCCGATCGCGGTGGCGGGGGCGACGGGGTTCGTCGGCTCGCACGTGGTTGCGGCGCTGCTTGCGCGCGGGCACGCGGTCCGGGCGCTGGTGCGTGACGCGAGCAAGGCGGTGAAGATTCTCGGATCGCACGAGAAGCTCGAGATCCGCGCGGTGACGAGCCTGTCCCCGGCGGGGCTTGGGACCAGGTCTCGCCGCCTGGACCCGCATAGCGGCCGGCTCCGGCTGGACGGCCCGACGACCGACGCCAACCCGCTCGAGGGGTGCTCGGCGTGCGTGAACTGCGTGGGCATCATCCGCGAGGCGCCCGGCGGGCAGACCTTCGACCGGGTGCACGTGCAGGTGGTCGAGGCGCTGCTTCAGGCGTGCGAGCACGCGGAGGTCGGGCGGTTTGTGCAGATCTCGGCGACGGGCGTGAGCCCGGAGGGGCCCAGCGAGTACCAGACGAGCAAATTTGAGGCTGAGCGGATGATCCGCGAGAGCGGGCTGGCCTGGACGATCTTCCGCCCGGGGCTGATCCATGGGGTGGGGTCGGAGTTCATCGAGATGGCGGCGGCGTGGAGCCGGGCCAAGGCGGTGCCGTTCGTGATGCTCCCCTATTTCACGCGGTTCGCCGAGGGAAAGGTGCTGACGACCGAGCCGGCGCAGATGGAGCCGGTGCACGTGGAGGACGTGGCGGGCGCGGTGGCGTCGGCGATTGAGAACGAGGCGTCGATCTCGGAGGTGTACCTGCTGACGGGCCCGGAGCGGCTGGACTGGCCGACGATGCTGCGGACGATCCGAGACGCGGTGCCGGGCGGGAAGGCGTGGATGCCGACGGTGGGCGTGCCGGGCAAGATCGCGGCGATGAAGGCCAAGGGCGCGGCGATCATCGGGCTGCGCGACGCGCTGCCCTTCGATGAAGGCATGGCACTGATGGGCAGCGAGGACTCCGTGGCCGACCCGACCAAGGCGCGGGAGCACCTGGGCTTCGAGCCCCGGGCCTTCTCGACGTCGCTGGCGACGTATTCCGAGACGGTGTAGGCCGGGACTTCGCAGCGGGGGCTGAGGGGTGGATCGTCTACAGTGGAGGTGCGTCGGCCGCGTGGTGCGGGACCGGACGCGACTCTGACTGCCCTATGACGATTGGCGTTGCATGCCTTTGAAGTACGAAAAGCGCTTGATTGCGCACCTGTCGCACGACAACTACGAGCCGGTGCGTGTGCACGAGCTTGGCAAGGCGCTGCGCGTCGACGACGCGGCGGACTTTGCCACGGCGGTCGACACGCTCGCGGAGCAGGGGCGGGTGTCGATCGACTCGTCCGGGAAGGTGGGGCTTCCCTCGGTGGGCGAGCTGCGCGCGCCGATCCTGGGGAAGTTCAAGGGCTCGCTGCGCGGGTTTGGGTTCGTGATTCTCGACACGCCGGCGAAGGAGGGGGACGTGTTCATCCCGCCGGACTCGACGGGCGGGGCGCTCACGGGCGACCGGGTGCGGATCGAGGTCCAGCGTGATCGCCGGCCGGGGCCCGATGGCGGGGCGCGGTTCACCGGGTACGTCGCGGAGGTCGTCGAGCGGAAGCGGGCGATTTTCACGGGGGACGTGTTCAAGCGCGGCGAGTACTGGATGGTCCAGCCCGACGGGCGGGAGATGGCCGACCCGATCGTGGTGCGTGACGCCGAGGCGAAGAACGTGCGCGAGGGGCTGAAGGTCGCGGTGCAGGTGACGGAGTATCCCGAGGGCGACATGCTCGCTGAGGGCGTGGTGCTGAAGGTGCTGGGCGAGGCGGGCGAGCCGGAGGTCGAGACGGCCGCGGTGATCGCGATGTACGACCTGCCGGGCGAGTTCGACGAGCAGCTCTACGAGGACGCGCTCGAGCTGAGCAAGCGGTTCGACGCGGACATGGAGCGGTTCGAGACCGAAGGGCCGAGCGCGCTGCCGGATCGGCTGGATTACACGGGCGAGTTCGTCCTGACGATCGACCCGCCGGACGCGAAGGACTACGACGACGCGATCAGCATCCGCAAGACCAAGTCGGGCTGGGAGCTGGCGGTGCACATCGCCGACGTCGGCCACTTCATCCGTCCCGGCAGCGCGCTGGACATCGAGGCGAAGGAGCGCGGCAACAGCACGTACCTGCCCCGGCTGGTGATCCCGATGCTGCCCGAGACGCTCAGCAACGGCATCTGCTCGTTGCAGGAGGGCGTGCTGCGGTTCTCGAAGAGCGCGTTCATGGCGTACGACGCGCACGGCAACTGCACGGCGCGGGGCGTGGGCTCGACGATCATCAAGAGCCGGAAGCGACTGACCTATCTCGAGGCGCAGGCGCTGATGGACGGCGATGTCGAGGAGGCAAAGAAGCACGCGAAGACCGAGCCGAACTACACCGACGAGCTGATCGAGGCGCTGCACCAGATGAACGATCTGGCGCGCACGATCGAGGCCCGTCGGATCCGCGACGGCATGATCACGCTCGACCTGCCCGAGGTGGTGCTGCTCTTCGACGAGGAGGGGCGCGTGATCGACGCGGAGCGCGAGGACGACGCGTACACGCACAAGCTGATCGAGATGTTCATGGTGGAGGCGAACGAGACGGCGGCGCGGGTGTTTGCCGATCTGGCCGTGCCGTTGCTCCGCCGGACGCACCCCGAGCCGACGCCCGGCGACAGCGACGACCTGCGCAAGGCGGCGACGGTCGCGGGGTTCAAGATTCCCGCGAACCCGACGCGGGAGGAGCTGCAGGGGCTGTTGAATGCCACACGCGGCACGAACGCGGCGCGGGCGGTGCACATGGCGGTGCTGCGGACGCTGACCAAGGCCGAGTACTCGCCCGCGCTGGTCGGGCACTTTGCGCTTGCGAGCACGGCGTATGCGCACTTCACCAGCCCGATCCGGCGCTACCCGGACTTGACCGTGCACTGGGCGCTCGAGGCGTACTTCGAGCGCACGAAGAACGGCACGGATCGCCCCAAGGGCGAGGGCGAGAAGAAGAAGCTGGGCGAGGCGCTGCGCGACGCGCTGCCCGACGAGGGGGAGCTGGTCGACATCGGCCGGCACTGCTCGGGCACGGAGGAGCGGAGCACCGCGGCGGAGCGCGATCTGCGACAGTTCCTGGTGCTCCAGCTGCTCGAGAACCACATCGGCGAGGAGTTCTCGGCGGTGGTCACGGGCGTGACGCCGCGGGGCATCTTCGTGCAGATCGACAAGTACCTGGCCGACGGCATGGTCGCGGCGAGCGACCTGCCCGGCGACACGACGCGCGAGGGCAAGCCGCCGCGGTGGCAGCTGGATCGGAAGACCGGGGCGCTGGTCGATCAGAACTCGGGGCGGTCTTTCAAGATGGGCGACCTCGTGCGGGTGCGCGTGTCGCAGATCGATCTGTCCAAGCGGCAGATGGACCTGGTCATCACCGATGGCGCGAGCCGGGCGGCGGGCAAGGCGAAGCCGACCGACAACCTCAAGCTCGGCGGTGGGCCCGGCTACGGCGGGCTCGGCGGTGCCAAGGGCGGCGGCTTCGGCAAGACCGGCTCGACGAAGCGCAGCCAGCGCTCCAAGAGCCGCGACCGACGCAAGACCGACTACCGCGATGACCGCAAAAACAAGGGCAAGAAATGATGCGACCACGACGCGACACGCACGCGGCCGCACGCCTTGCCATGGCCGGAGCGTTCGGTGTTGCCGGTGTTGTGTGCGTGCTCGGCCTGGCCGGGTGCGCCGGCGGCGAGACGGCACAGGCGGGGGTAGCGGCCGGCGCGACGAAAGGCGCCGAATCGCGACCCACGGCGCTCGATCGCCTCGAGGCGACGATGACTGGGCACTTCACCTCGGCGGCGCAGGCGGCGGAGGACGAGGCGTACTTCGATGTGACGCTGCACATGGTGCCGATCTGGCCCGAGCACTCGACCGACACGGTGCGCTGGCTGTACGTCGAGCAGGCGATCACGGCCGCGGCGGATCGGCCCTATCGCCAGCGGGTGTATCGGCTCAGCGACGAGGGGCTCGCGCTGGTGTCGGCGGTGTATGAGCTGCCGGGCGAGGCGGAGCAGTACGCGGGGGCGTGGCGTGATGCGTCGCTGCTCGCGGGTGTCGGGCCTGATGATCTGATCGAGCGCGAGGGGTGCGCCATCACGCTGATCGAGGGCGTGGATGGATCGTACGTGGGCTCGACCAACGAGGACGACTGCGCGAGCACGCTCCGCGGCGCGACGTACGCGACCAGCCGGGTGACGATCCGCGAGGGCACGGTCGAGTCGTGGGACCAGGGGTTCGACGCGGCGGGCGAGCAGGTGTGGGGCGCGGTGAAGGGGCCCTACGTGTTCCGGCGGGTGGACTGACTCGGGGGGCTTGTTCGGGCGCGCGATCAACGGTCCCAGGGCTCCCACGGGAAGCCTGCGGGGATGACGCCCGGGCGATCGTGCAGCCAGCCGACGAGCCATTCGGCCGCGTCGATGAGGCGCGGGCCGGGGCGGCTGAACATCTGGTTGCCATCGACGAGGGCGACGCGTCCGGCGCGGACGGCGGGGAGGTCGCGCCACCAGGGCTGCGAGGCGAGGTCGGCTTGGGCGGCGGCGCGGGTCTGCGCGAGCGTGAGGCCGCAGGGGCTGATGATGATCGCTTCGGGCGCGGAGGCGACGAGTTCGTCGGGGGTCTTCGTGATCGATGGGCCGGCGACGCGTTGGGTCTGCTGCATACCCGTGGCGGTGCCGGTGTTTTCGCGCGGCGTGGCGGGGTTGAGCGGGTGGGTTGCGCCCGCGCGATCGATGAGCTGGGGGGTCCAGTGGCCGCCGACGAAGATTGGGTTGGTCCACTCGATGAATGCGACGCGCGGGCCCTCGGTGTAGGCGTTGACGTGCTCCTGGGCGCGGTAGAGGCGCTCGCGGAGGTGGACAACGGCGGCTTCGGCGCGGTCGTGGCGACCCAGCGCCGCGCCGACGCGGAGGACGTCGTCGAGCACGTCTTCGAGCGTGAGCGGGTTGAGCGCGAGCATGTCGGGACGGCGGCCGAGCCGCTGGGCGACGCGGTCGAGGGCGGCCGAGACCGAGCCCGCGTCGATCGAGCAGACCGAGCAGAGGTCCTGCGTGATGACCAGGTCGGGCTCGAGCTGGGCGAGGGCGCCTGTGTCGAGCTCGTAGAGGGACTCGCCCGCGTCGAGCGAGGCCCGCACGGCCGAGTCGATCGCGGCCGAGTCGTGCCCGGCGGCGGGGGCGAAGGCGGCGGGGGCTTTGGTGAGGACGGTCGCGTGGGCTGCCGAGGGCGGAAAGTCGCACTCGTGCGAGCGTCCGAGAAGGTCGGACTCGGCGCCGAGGAGGGCGACGATCTCGGTGGCCGACGGAATGAGGCTGACGATGCGCACTGGAAGTCTCGGGCTGGGGGTCTCTGGCTCGAAATCTCGGGTGAGGCGGGGGCGCGGGGGCGGGCGGTTGCGTGGGGGTTGCGTTCTCGGCGGAGCCTGCGGCGATCTCGCCGGGTATATAGGGTACGCGCAGGCGATGTGCCTGCTGGGGTGCTGGTTGTGCTCGAGCTGCCGCTGGCGTGCCGATGGCGTGGCACGCTTCTGGTCTTTGGAGGTCGCTGCTGTGCCGAATCGGAAACTGACGTGTCTGCCCGCGATCTCGCTGCTGCTGGCGTGCAACTTTGGCGTCGCGCTGCTCGGCGCGGGCGAGGCGCACGCGCGGGCCGCGTTCGCACAGCCCGCGTCCACCGGCGGCGCGGACGAGGAGGCGCAGCGGCGTCGCGAGGCGCTGCTCGAGCGTCGCCGGCAGGCACAGGAGCAGTTCGAGGAGCAGGCCGAGCAGCGTCGGCAACGGCTCGCGGAGCTCGAGGGCGCCGAGGACATCTCCGTGCTCGACGACGAAGGCGGCGAGACGAACACGATCACGCTGGCGGCTTTCAGCGAGCCGATCGAGCTTGAGAACCTGATCGAGCTGGTCGCGATGACGCTCGAGATCGAGATCTCGGTGAAGGGCGCGGTGACGGGCTCGGTGGTGTTCAACTCGCCGCAGGAGATGCCCGAGAGCCGACTGCTCGGATTTCTCGAGGCGCTGCTCGAGCAGCACGGGTACGCGATCTATCTCGATCCGGAGGGCTTCTACGTCGTGACGCCGGCGTCGGAGCTCGGGGTCGCGTCGTTCGGCGAGTTCGGCACGACGCGGATTATCTCGACGCCCAACGTGAAGCCGACGGGCCTGCAGACGGCGCTGGACGCGCAGTTCGGCGGCGGGCAGGGCCGACTCGGTGCGCAGCAGGGCGGCGGGATCCGGCTGAGCTACGTGGATGACCTGAGCGTGATCGTCGCAACGGGCAGCCCGCGGAAGATCCGGCAGGTCGAGGAGATGGTCGACGAGCTGCTCAATCGGTACTCGGCGCAGCAGTTCTTCGTGATCGAGCTCGAGCACGTGGCGGCACCCGCGGCGCGGCAGCGGCTTGTTGATCTCTTCGGAAGCACGACGGGCGGGGTGCGCGCGGCGGTGCAGCGGAACGCCGAGAACGTGTCGCTCGGGGGCGGGGACTCGCTGGACAACCTCGCCGAGCGGCTGACGGCGGACCCGGCGAGCAACGCGCTGATTTTTCGTGGGCTCGCCGAAGAGGCGGCCGAGGTCGAGTCGCTCATGCGGCTGATCGACCGCCCGACGAGCCTCGTGCCCCGGCGCTATTTCGCGGGGTCGGCGGCGGCGGAGATCGCGGACATCGCCTCGCAGCGCGGCCTGGGCGAGGTCATCACGCTCCAGGACGGCTCGCAGACCGGCAACGACCGCAGCGTGAACCTGCGCCAGATCAACGCCCAGCAGAATCAGCTGCTGGGCAACCAGACCGCGCCGATCTCGGGCGGCTCGGCGATGGTCGTCGACGTGCGCGGCGGGACGATCATCTACTACGGCACGCGGGCCCAGCAGACGCAGCTGGCGACGCTGATCCAGGAGCTCGACACCGAGGCGGAGGTCGTGGTCATCCGCGAGTACCGCCTCCAGCACGCCGACGCGGAGCAGACCGCCGAGCTCTTGAACAACCTCGTGTCCTCGGCGCGGCCCACGGGAGAGTCGAGCCTGATCCCCGGCGCGTCGTCCGCGGCGGCTGGCGTGGACGCGCAGCGGTTCGTCGACTCGCAGGCGCTGGGCGATGACCTGGCGCTGAGCGACTCGGAGAACATCTTCGTGATCGCCGACACCGCGAACAATCAGTTGCTGGTCAAGGCACCGAAGAAGCAGCAGAACGAGTTCGAGCGGCTGATCGACAAGATCGATCGTCGGCGGGCGCAGGTGTACATCGAGGCGACCATCGTGAGCGTCTCGAAGAACGAGGACTTCCGCCTCGCGATCGAGCAGCAGTTCATCAACGCGGGCGGCTCGGGCGGCGTGATCCAGACCAACTTCGGGCTCACGGCGGACCAGAGCGACGATATCACGCTGCCGCGGGTCGTGAACCCCTCGCTGAGCGGGCTGACCAGCGCGTTGATTCTGACGGACTACATCCCGGTGGTGATCAACGCGATCCAGACGGACACGGACGCGCGGATCATCAGCAAGCCGCAGATTCTTGTGGACGACAACGAGGAGGCCGAGCTGGTCAGCCTCGAGCAGCAGCCCACGACGACGCAGACCACCGGGCAGACGACGGACCAGACGACCTTCGGCGGCTTCGAGGACGCGGGCACGCGGCTGCTCGTGACGCCCTCGATCAGCGAGGGCGGGTACATGCGACTGAGCTACGAGATCGAGCTGAGCAACTTCGTCGGGCAGGGCTCGGGCGGCATCCCGCCACCCCGGCAGGAGCGCACCGTGCGCGGCGACTCGGTCACGATTCCCGACGACACCACGATCGTGGTCGGCGGGCTGACGGTCGAGGAGGTGCGGGACACGGTCGTGAAGGTGCCGCTGCTCGGTGATATTCCGCTGCTGGGGCAGGCGTTCCGCGACACGCGGAAGTTCAGCAACGACGCGGTGCTGTACATCTTCATCACGCCGAAGATCATGCGTGATCCGAACTTCGCGGACCTTCGTCTGCTGTCGCGCGGGCCGCAGAGCGTGGCGAAGCTCGATCCGAACGTGCCCGATCTCCAGCCCTCGACGATCGAGATCCTGCCCGGCGGCATCACGGCCGAGCCGGTCGGCTTCGATTCGAGCACGCCGGCGACGCCCGCACCCGCGCAGCCGGCATCGCCGGAG
>CAYQAD010000087.1:0-9554 GCA_964415125.1 uncultured Phycisphaeraceae bacterium
CGAGGCCCAGAACCTCACGCCCCACGAGGTCAAGACCATCGCGAGCCGAGTGGGCGAGGGCACGAAGCTCGTCTTCACGGGCGACATCGGGCAGATCGACAACCCCTACCTCGACCAGTCGTCCAACGGCCTGTCGTACACCGTCGAGAAGATGAAGGGGCTCGGCCTGGTCGGGCACGTCACGCTCGCCCGCTCGGAGCGCTCCGAGCTCGCCTCGCTCGCGGCCCAGCGTCTCTAGTCAAAGGCGCCGGCCACGGCGGCACGCAGCTCGCCGAGCGCCTCGTCGCCGAGAAAGATCGCAGGCCAAGTGCGATCGTGCGCCAGCTCGCGTGTGGCGCGGGCGTGTTCCAGGCGTTCCGCCTCCTCGGCCAGCCTTTGGATCGCGTCGGCATTCGCGGACTGATGCTCGGCCGCCAGCGCCTTCATCGCCTTGAAGACCTCGCCGCTCGCGGCCTTGTCCTTCTGCGCTTTCGCGTCGCGCATGGCACCGATCAGGCGCTGCTTCTCTGCGGCGCGAGCGTCGTCGCCGACCGCGGCGGGGTCGTCGTTGGCGCGGCGCGCAAGGGCCGCGGCCGCCTTGGCCTGCGCCTTGGTCGGCGGCTCGGGCATGTCCATCGGGACGCGCGCGGTCGCGGTCGCGATGACCGCCGGGGCGAGCGCGTCGTCCGGCGATTCACGCTGAAGGGTCGGCATCAGCCACGCGCCCAGCCACGCCTGCATCGCCGGGTCGTAGTCGCGCCCGCCGAGCCCGTGGATGAACACGTCGCACAGCGCGAGCCGGGCGATGCCGGTCATCAGCAGCGCCTTGGGTGCGAGCTGGGCCCGATCGATCGCTGCGAGCTGGTCGGCGCGGACGCCCGCGCGCGGTCGGCCGGGCACCAGGTGCCAGAGCGGCAGCTCCTCGCGGCCGGGCTCGGCATCGAGCTCGCGGAGCTTCGCCTCGGGGTGGGCGCGCACGGCCGCGTTGTACGCCGCGACGCACGTCGCCGGGTCGGCCCGCATCGCGTCGAGCACGCGGGCGAAGAGCGTTGTCCCCGAGAACGCCGTCGCGCGGACCGTGATCGCGTCGAGGCCGAGCGCAGCATCGCGAGCTCGCTCGATCTGCTCGGCGAGGCTGGCGGCGTCGGCGTGTGTCGCAAGTGCATCGCGGAGCGTCGCAAGCGATTCGGTCATGTCCTCTGTTGCCGCGTCGCTCGGCACCGAAGGCCAGTCCGCAATCGGATCGAGCATCCCCGTGGGCACGTTACCCGGCAGCGTCGGCCCCCAATACGCTTCTGTCAGCACATTGTCGCGCAGCGCGGGGTAGCGGATCGGCAGGGCTTGCGGCGCGTCCTGATCCACCGCAAGCCACGCGAGGTGCCCGCCGCAGCGCGTCGCGAGTCGCTGGCCCGCGAGGTGCTTGGCGAGGATGCCCGCGTGCCAGAACTCGGTCTGGTGTCCGCTGAGCACGATGGGCGCGTCGGTGGGCAAGCCGAGCTCGGCCCGGGCGGTGCGTTGCAACTCGGTGGGTGAGAACGGCGTGCTGCGCGGGCCGATGACGCGCTGCCATTGGTTCGCGGGCGGATCGAGGTGGATCGCCAGTCGCTCGTCTTGGGCAGCCGTCGTGTGTGGCATGGGCGTCGTCTACGACTTATGGCACGCGCAGGCGGTCGCGGGCTCGACCCCTTCGAGTGCGCGTGCGGGGAGCATGTCCCGGCGACATCGCAGCGCCTCGTGCATGACCTCGCGGTAGTGCTGCTCGCGCGTGCAGGCGTCGTTGAGCGGGCCGCCGAACGAGCGGTTCAGATCGTTGTAGATGAGCTTGACGGGCAGCTCGTCGATGCGCAGACCGTGGGCGACCGCCTCGACCCAGAACTGCATCGGGAAGGCGTAGCCCGACTCGCTCAGTGCGAGCTTCGCGACCGCCTCGGTGCGGTACGCCTTGAAGCCGCAGAACCCGTCGGTGAGTGCCAGGCCCAGGCGATCGTTGAGCTCGACGGTGATGCGGTGGTTGATCGCGCGGCGGTCGGGCGGGGGCACGTCGTTGTCGTCGCTGAGCGAGAGATATCGGCTGCCCGAGATCACATCCGCGCCGTCGCGTGCGGCCGCCGCGAGGAAGTCGGGGATGCGGGCCGGCTCGTGCTGCTCGTCGCAGTCGATCGTGATAACCCAGTCGAACCCGTCGACGGCGGCCCAGCGGAACGCGTCCTGCATCGACCGCCCGTACCCGCGGTTGGTCGCGTGGCGGATGACCTCGACGGGGAAGTGCGCGAGCAGGGCGGGCGAGGCGTCGGTGGAGCCGTCGTCGATGACGAGCACGGTCGCGTCATGGCTCTCGGCGTACGGCACGACCTGCTCGAGCACCTGGGCGAGGTGCTTCTGCTCGTTGTAGACGGGGATCGCGATCAGCGTGCGCATGGGTGCTCCGTGAACGAACGGCCTTCGGAGGGCATGAAGAGTCGGCTTGGACGCCAAACCCGCACCCGACGATACGGGCGACAGACAACTTCGCCCCGAATCGCAGCGAAGATGCGAACAGATTGCAAACGCAAGCGGTCTCTTCGGGTATTGACCCGGCTCACGCGGTCGCGGGCTCGGCCGACCCGGCGTGCAGGGTCAGGTTCGCGCCGAACTCGCCCGGCTCGAAGAAGTGCACCGCCTCCATGTCGACGGCGACGGTCGTTACCTCGCCCACCGGCATGTGCTGGTGGGCCGGCACGCGGGCGACGATGTGCGGGTGCTTGTCGGTCGAGCACGAGGCGTCCATCACGTCGCCCATGGGCTCGACGACGTTCACGGTCAGACGCAGCGCCCGCCCGGCGGCGATCGACTCTTGCAGCGACTCGCCGAAGGCGGCCTCGGCAAGCAGCTGCGGCCGAAGACCCATCACGATCGGCTTGCCCACGTGCCCCTCGAGCCTCGCCTCGTGGGCGGTGCTCACACGGAGGCGCTGTTGCTTGGTCGGCTCGCCCGGGATCGCCGAGCCCTCGTTGAACCACATCGCGCCGCTGTCACGCTCGATCGTGCCCTCGAGGAAGTTCATGGGCGGCGTGCCGATGAACGAGGCGACGAAGCGGTTGACCGGGTGCTGATAGACCTCGAAGGGCGAGTCGGCCTGCTGGATGATGCCGTCGGCCATGACCACGACGCGGTCGCCCAGGGTCATTGCCTCTTCCTGGTCGTGCGTGACGTAGATCGTGGTGGTCTTGAGCCGCATGTGCAGCTTCTTGAGCTCGGCCCGGGTCGTCACGCGGAGCTTGGCGTCGAGGTTCGAGAGGGGCTCATCGAAGAGGAAGGCCTTGGGCTCGCGGACGATGCAGCGCCCGACCGCCACGCGCTGACGCTGGCCGCCCGAGAGCTGCTTGGGCTTGCGCTCGAGCAGGTGCTCGATGCCCAGGATCTGGGCGGCGTTGCGAACGCGCTTGTCGATCTCGGCCTTGGGGATCTTGCGGAGCTTGAGCGCGAAGGCCATGTTTTTGTACACGCTCATGTGGGGGTAGAGCGCGTAGTTCTGGAAGACCATCGCGATATCGCGGTCCTTGGGGTGGACGTCGTTGACGACGCGATCGCCGATGGAGATCGTGCCGCCGGTGATCTCCTCGAGGCCGGCGACCATGCGGAGGGTGGTGGACTTGCCGCAGCCGGACGGCCCGACGAGCACGATGAACTCGCCGTCGCCGATGCGGAGATTGAAGTCCTTCACGGCCTCGAACCCGCCCTGGTAGACCTTGCGGACCCGATCCAGAATCACCTCAGCCATTGGTCACCTCAGCGTTATCCACACGACCACACGCCGCGCCGGCTCTAAACCGCCGGACGGGCCAGCCTAGCGGGCATGGGGCGTTCGGACCAGACCGCACAACCCGCACCCCTTCGCAGCCTCGTGGGGCACGACCCACATCCGCCACCCAAGACCAACCCGTGGCGCGTCGATACCACACCCCGATGACCCCTGCGGGCAGATGCCGTGGCAAGGACGCGACGGCCGGGCAGGGGCGGCAGGCAAGACGCGAGGTGGGGATCCATGGGCACGGACCGAGCATTCAACCAGGTCAAGTCGATCCTCGGCAAGCTCGATCGGTCGATCGATGAGGCCCGCGCCAAGCGGCTCGGCGACCCGGACCCGGCCGGCACGTCGGCCCAGCGCATCACGCCAGCCGACGCCCAATCGCCCAGCCAGCTCGCCAACGGCACCACCGGTGCCCCCGGCGCGATCGGCCCGGGCACCCTGATCGGCAAGTCCGAGCGCGACCCCAGCCCCTTCGGCCGGGCACGCCCGATCCCCTTCAAGGGCTAGCCCATCGGCTCGATCGGGCCCGCACGTCGCCCGATGCACACGCCCAGAGTTCCTCGGCCCGCTTGCCCCCTCGGTGAGCGAGCCTATCGTTTCCAACGCGGCTGGGCTCCATCGGCCGCGTCCCTCGGGGGATTGGTGTAACGGTAGCACAGCGGTTTCTGGTACCGTCAGTAGAGGTTCAAATCCTCTATCCCCTATTTGCCCCGGCACGCGTTCGACGAGCGAGCGTGCCCAAGGCGCACCGAGCCGAAGCGCGGCAGTTCGCCGCACGCTTCGGCTTTCGTTGTGTCTGGACCCTTGGCCAGACACGTGCCAAACCGCGCAGCCAGAGTCCGCGGGGCTTCGCCCGACGTGGGCGCCCTAGTCCTTCGGCATGCGGAGGCGGGCGAGAGGCAGCGCGCCGACGATCGGCGCGAACGGGTCGATCTCGAGCCGAACGCACTCGCCCTTCTTGAGCGGCCCGGGCTCCGAGCCCAGCTCGCCGATGAGCATCCACACCAGCTCCGAGAACTGCGGGTTGTGCCCGACGACCGCCAGCGACTCGACCTCCGGGTGCTCCTCGATCACGCCCACCGCGACCTCGGCCGGCTCGAAGCGCGCGAGCGTCTCGCTTGGGACAACCTCGAGACCCAGCGCCGCCGCGATCGGCTGGGCCGTCTCCATCGCGCGGACACGCGTGGATGAGAGCACCATCGTCGGCGGCGTCTCGCTCGACGCGAGCGCCTCGGCGAGCCACTCGGCCTGACGCCGGCCCCTTTTGGTCAGCGGGCGGGCGTGGTCCGAGCCGCCGGGGGGCGGGTCGTCGGCTTGTGCGTGGCGGATGATCGAGAGCACCATGCACGACAGCCTAGTGCGACGGTCGCCCGGTCGTGACGCCGCGTGCGCTCACCGGCGAGAGGGCGTGCTGGCCGGATCGTTGACAATCAGCCGCTCGCCCCACCGGGCCCGCCGAACGACCAGGTCGGTGTCGTTGCTGTCGATCGTGCCGTTGCCATCGACATCGACGGGGCTCTGGGTCTGGTGGTAGATGTCGTCGAGGTCGAATCGGCCGTCGCCGTTGACGTCGCCCAGCGTGATATCGATCGGGCCGATGGTGGTGCGCAATCCGACGTTGCCGATCGCGTCGATCTCGGGCTGGATCGGCCCGCCCAGGTCCGCCGCGAGCACGAGGGCGCTCGTGCCCGCGGGCACGCCGCCGATGGGCAGGTCGCTTAAGAGCTCGAGCGCCGTGGGGTCGGCCGTCGATGTCGCCGGCTGATCCGCGCCGAAGTAGGCGTTGCCCGCCGTCGTCGGGAACACGAAGCCGCGGTAGGGCACGAACGACCCGCCGCCCCGGTGCGTGAACAGGGTGTTGCGGACGGTGGTGAAGAAGGAGCGGTTGGGATTGTCAAAGTCGAGTCGCATCTCGACGCCGGGCGTGGTGGTGATATCGAAGTGGCAGTGCAGGAACGTGGCACGGGCCTGCTCGTTGGAGGCGGGGTTGTACAGGCCGATGTTGGCGGCCGAGTGGGCGATCAGGTCGATTTGGAAGATGCTGTTGATCTCGAAGCCGTCGGGCGCCCCGGGGGAAATAGACCCGGCGGTCGGCAGGGGCCTGATGTTCAGGTACTCGCAGTTGAGCGCCGCGACATTGTCCTGGGCGGGACTGAGAGCGGCGGTCAGCGAGCCGACGAAGCGCTCCTCAACGACGAATCCGCGGACCGCCTCGAGGGTGGTGGCGGTCGGCAACGAGTTGAGCGCCACGGGCCGCGCTGGCGCGTTCGGCCCGCCGGGCGTCTCGCACCCGAACGCGATCGCCAGCGCCGCGGGCGAGCCGGCCGATCCGGTGTGCGAGAAGAAAGAGCGGGCCTCGTTGGTCGTCTCGTACTCCCACCGCGTGGAAGGCAGCCGGCCGAAGCGGGCGACGCAGCGATCGAAGATCACCTGGTGCCCGCCGCCCTGGCTGAACGCGTTGAATACCGTCTCGTTCGCGGGGATGTTCGGCGTGGTGAGCCCGGCCTCGCACTGCGTAAACGTCGCGATGCCGCCCGAGGCGCCGCTCGCGGCGTGCGCGATGCAGTGCGACGACCCGTAATACGACTCGCAGGCGACCGCCACCGCCCGGTCCGCGTCGCGCACCCACAGGTCGATGCCGTGGTTCTGGCTGGGCGTGGTGAACCACATGCCAAAGCCCCAGGTGCTGATCGACTCGACGCGCCCGCCATCGCCGCGCATGCGCACGCCCGAGCCGGTGGGCCGCGTCGCCTCGTAGGCGACCGACCCCGTCCGCGGGTCCGGGTGTGTCGGGGGCGGGTTGACGTAAAGCGTCATCGACGTCGGCTCGTAGAAGAACGATCGCGGTCGGTCGGCGCACTCCACCAGCGAGAAGGTCTGGATGAACGGCTCGAGCGGGGCGCCGGCGTCCTTGATCCACGTCGTGTCGGGGGCGGCTGTCGTGAAGAAAAGGCCGGGGTTCGCCGCGTCGGGTTGCCAGGCGCTCGCCGCGATCGGGTTGAACGCGGTGAACATGGGCTTGGGGCCCGAGCCGTAGTCGGCGACCGTCACGTTCGGCGCATTGATCTCGAGGGCCGCGTCGGCGGTCGTCGCGTCGGTCGGCATGCGCCAGGTGTCGCCCCGGCGAAAGAGCAGCGCGATGTCGCCCTGCGGGTTGGCATCGGCGATCGCTTGGGCCCGGGCGAGCGTGCGGTAGGGGCTCGCGATGCTGCCATCGCCCAGCACGTCATCTCCGTCGGCCGCGAAGTGGAACGTGACGGCCCGCTCGCGCGGGCACTCGGCCAGACGCATCGCGAGCAGGTCGTCGTACCAATCCTGCCAGGCGGGCGTGGTGACCAGCGGCGGTGCGAGCGGGTCCACCGCGCGAGCCGTCGGCACACCAACGACGCACAGCGACACAAGCACCACGATCAGCCGAGCACACACCACGCGCACAGTCTCCCCGACAGCGACGGCAAGAGGAAGCCGCCGCATGCAAGTCTTCGGCCACGGCTGCGAGGTGATGCACGCAACCTCACGAACCTCGCCACATCGGACCCGCCACCAGAACAAGCCGTGCCGAATGTTCGGAAAGTGTATGTGCTCGAGCCGCGCCCAGCGTTCGACGCGGCGTGGTCGGCGGCGCGTGTCGCGTCCGTCTGTGGCGCGGGTCGGCCCGGGTCAGTCGCGGCCGGCGACGCCCTGCTCGGGCGCGGTCTGCAGGCGGACCAGCTCGGCGTAGCGCCCGCCCGCGGCCATCAGCTCGTCGTGCGTGCCGATCTCGCTGATCTCGCCGTGCTCGAGCACCACGATCCGGTCCGCATCCGCGACCGTGCTCAGGCGGTGGGCGATCACGAAGCAGGTGCGTCCGGGCATGAGCGTCTCGAGCGAGGCCTGGATCAGCCGCTCGCTCTCGGTGTCGAGGCTGCTGGTCGCCTCGTCGAGGATCAGGATCTTCGGGTCGGCCAGGATGGCCCGCGCGATCGCGATGCGCTGCTTCTGCCCACCCGACAGCCGCACGCCGCGCTCGCCGATGAGCGTGTCGTACCCGTGCTCGAGCGCATCGATGAAGACGTGGGCGTTGGCCACCTCGGCCGCGAGTCGCACGTCCTCGGGCGTCGCGTCTCGCCGGGCGTAGGCGATGTTGTCCGACACCGAGCCGTCGAAGAGGAACACGTCCTGCTCGACAATGCCCAGCACGCGCCGAAACGACGCCGCATCGATCTCGCGGAGGTCGGTGCCGTCGAGCGTGATGCGCCCGCGGGTCGGGTCGTAGAACCGCGCGACCAGGTTGCAGAAGGTCGTTTTGCCGCTGCCCGAGCTGCCGACCAGCGCGATCGTCTCGCCCGCCGCGACATGTAGCGAGATATCCCGAAGCGCCGGCTCGCTCGGCCCGGGCGTCGCATCTTTGCCACTCGCGCTGCGGCGGTGCAGCCGGGGATACGTGAACCACACACCCTCAAGCGACATCTCGCCACGGACCATCTCTCTATCGAGCGGCATCGTCTCCTCGGCATCGGCAAACTCGCGGTCCTCGCCAAGCAGGTCGAGCACGCGGTCAAATGCAGCGAGCTGGTTTTGCACGTTCGTCGCCGAGACGCTCAACGCCTCGAGCGGCCCGAGCAGCATGCCGAGGTAGCCTACAAACATGAGCAGGTCGCCCACGGTCAGGTCGCCACGCACGACCGCCGACCCGGCATACACGATCATGCCGGCTGTGGCGCCGGGAATGAGCAGCGCCCATGCGACGTCGATGATCCGGCTCCACCACCACGCAAGCATCTCCTGCCGCGCCATCAGGTGCTGGTTGCGAGCGAAGCGTGACTTCTCCGTTGTGTCGCGTGCGAACGCGCGGACGACGCGCACGCCGACGAACGCCTCGGTGATCTCGCTGTCGGTGGTGGTGCGTGTGGTGCGGATGTCGCGCCAGATCGGGCGGATCCGCCCGATCCACGTTCGGTGCGTCACCCAAACCACCGGCACGAGCGCAACCGCGCCGAGCAGCAGTCGCCAGTCGATCACCGCCAGCACGACGAGCGTGGCGATGAACTGCGTCACGGCGAGCCATGGGTTGTAGAAGATGCTGAACAACAGCTCGGCGACCGAGCCCGCGTCCTCACGCAGCGTGCTCGTGAGACCGCCGCTCTTGAGCTGCTGCACGCGATGCAATGGCAGGTGCACGGCATGGTCGAACACGCGCCGCCGCACCCCCGTCTGCAGCTTCTTGACCATCGCGGTCATCTGGTAGCGCCCCCACATGTGGAAGCACACGCGGACGAGCGCGACTGTCATCACGATCCCGCCGATGACCCAGAGCATCGCGTTGCGGTCCTCGCGGAGACCGCCGGGCACAAAGCCGGGAAGTGCCGTTGGGCCAGGGTTGTCGAGCATGACGTAGTCGGTCGCGACCTTGAGCATCGCGGGCAGCACCAGACCGAGCATGACGTAGATCGAGCCCGTGAGCAGCGCAAGCACGATCATCGCGTGCTGACCCCGGGCGAGGTGCCAGAAGCTGGAGAACAGCGTGATAAACGACCTCGAGCGCCTCGGCCCGGCTTTCTCAGAAGACTCGGCCGCGTCGGCCCCGCGCGTGCCGGTCGAGGCGACCGCCTTGTGCGCGGGCGTCAGCTTCCGCTGGGCGCGGTAGGTCCGGTAGCGAGTTCGGCTTGAGGGGAGTCGTGGCACCAGCAACCCTAGACGCGACAGCGACCGCCGCGGTTACGCGATTCATTTACGCCGCAAGGAAACGACGCGCGAGATGAATGAAAACGCCCCGGCCGGATTGCTCCGACCGGGACGCTGCGAG
>CAYQAD010000088.1:0-9516 GCA_964415125.1 uncultured Phycisphaeraceae bacterium
TCAACGATCCGCACGGCAACCACGACGGGGACCACCACGGCCACACCATCCTGCCGATGTGGCTGCTGCTCGTCACCATCACCGCGCTGCTGTTCCTCACCGTCGCGACCGTCGCGGTCGCGCAGGGCGAGGTCTGGTTCATGGAGGTCACCGGCTACGTCCTGCCCCACTGGGTGAACGTCGTCGTCGCGCTCTCGATCGCGACGGTCAAGGCGGTCATCGTGCTCGCGATCTTCATGCAGCTCTGGTTCGACAAGCCGCTCAACACCGCCGTCTTCACCTCCTGCCTCCTCTGCGTCGCCCTCTTCCTGGGCTTCTCGATGCTCGACCTGGGCACCCGCGACTTCATGCACACCCGCAACGACGGGCACATCACCACCGGCGGCAACGGCTACGGCCTCGAGCTCCGCGGCGCCGTCGACGCCGAGGGCAACGACGTCACCCTCTCCGGGCTCAACGTCGTCCAGGCAGCCCGCCAGCGTGCCATCCTCTCGGTCTACGGCACCGAGGAGGCCCTCGATAAGGCGACCGCCAAGAAGAAGGGCAAGTACGGCGACAAGCTCTCCACCGCCGACCGCCACGTCGCCCGCACCGGCCTCACGCCCGGCCTCTTCGACGACGAAGCGCCCGAGAGCGACACCAGCTCCGACCACTAACTGACGCAGTCCGGAAGACCATGTCCCGCAACCGACTCCTCGCGTGGCTCATCGCCGCCGTCGCGCTCGCCACGATGGTCATCAGCCTCCGCGCGCTGATCGCCCACGCCGAGTCCTACAACGCCCGCTCATCGCGCCCCGTCTTCGCTTTCGAGCTCATCGACGAGGACACGTTCACCTACGCCGACCGCCCCGTCACCTTCACACCCGGCGAGCCCACCGCCGACGGCGTCGGCACCGTCCTCGTCACCTACGGCGACGTCAAGCTCACGCTCCGCGACACCATCCCGGGCACCGCCGAGCTCCCGGGCCTGCTCCCCTACGAGAACTGGCTCCGCGTGCTCCGCTTCGTCGACGCCACGGGTGTCACGCAAGAAGAAGCGATGCGACGCCTCGACGCCGGCGAGGACCGCCTCGTCATCGTCACCCGCACGCTCAACCCGGGCGTCGACCCGCGCACCTGGGGCAGCGTCTGGAAGAGCGACTGGCGCTTCGAGTTCCACGAGTTCCTGCCCGCCGGCGGCTTCGAGACCTCACGCAAACGCTTCCCCGAATCCGAGCGGTCCCTGAAGCGCCGTCAGGCGTCGGCCAAGCGCGCCGGCGAGCCGATCCCCGAGCGCAGCCCCGACGATCTCTCGCAGGACGACTGGCGCTACGACGCGGCCCTGCAGGTCATGCCCCCCGGGCAAGGCCCCAAGATGGTCTTTGACGCCGACGCACTCAGCGGCGCGGGCTGGGCCTGGCCCGGCGCGGTCTTCAGCACGCTCACGCTGATCGTCGCCCTGGGCTTTGCCGCAGCCCCGCGGAAACGACAGTCGCCGGCCGCGTGAGTGCGCGACCGGCGACGGTGCCGAAGTCTTCTGTTCGCAATCGCAGCCGTTCACAAGTGAGGACCGCGCCGCGACTTCGCCCTAGCGCGTGCGCCGGCGGATCGCCGCGCCGCCGAGCACGAGCGGCATCACCGCCGCGGGGGCGGGGATCGTCAGGCCCGAGTAGATCATGTCCGAGTACCCGACCTGTCGCGTGCCGCTCAGCAGCGTGCCGTCCATGACGATCCGCTTCACCCACGTCGACGGGTCTTCATCGTCCGCGACGTACCCGACGAACTCGTTGTTGACCGTGTTCTGGTGCATGCTCAGAAGCGAGCCCGACCCGTCATAGAACGCGGTCGTCGCGGCGGTGTTCCAGATGCGCATCAGCCCGGCGCGCCGCTGCGGCTCGTCGAACACGATCTCGTATCCCACACGCCCGTCATCGGTGCAGCTGCCGCACGGCGAGCCGACGATCGTGTTGCCATACGTACCCGAAAGGTGCCGGTTGGAAACCTCGACATGGAACGGCCCGAACGCGCTGCCGCTGGTCGAGACGATCGACGCGAAGCGCATGCCCGCGCCCAGCAAGTCCGCGCCGGGGTTCAGGTTCGTGCCCGCCGCCGTGCCCTCGAAGTCGACAAACTCGCCGCCGAGGTCCGCGTGCCAATCCTCGAACGCCGTCAGCGCATCGGGACCGAACATGAGACCAGCCGAGACCTGTCCGGCGGCGGCGCTCGCCAGCGCACACGAGATCAACGCAGTGCGACGCATATCAAACTCCCTCTCTGCAAAGTGCCGTTCGTGAACCCACTCCGTCCGGAGTAATCTCACCATTTCCCGAACCGGCTCTGGCAACATTCCACACGCACATCAAAATGCCACCTATCACAGGGGGATTTCTCGGACCGGCAACGAGACTGGTGCCACATGAAAACACGGGTGCGAGGCACCCGTGTCGTTCGAGTCTGGGATGTCGGAGGCTGGAGGCCTCAGCCGCGGGCGCGGATGAGGTAGATCTCGACGCGGCGGTTCGCCGGCGTGTTGCCGTTGGCGGTGTTCGGCACGAGCGGGCGGAACTCGCCCCAACCGGCCGCCTGCATCTTCTCGTTCGCCACGCCCAGCTTCGCCAGCTCACCGCGGACGGCGATCGCGCGGTGGCAGGAAAGGTGCATGTTCGTCGGGTGACGACGCGCCGTGCCCGACGAGATCCGCTGCGCGTCGGTGTGCCCGACGATCACGATCTCGTAGCCCGACGCCGACGTCGAGTTCAGAACCTGCGCCAGCGCCCGCAGCGAGTCCATTGCGCCGCTCTTGACCTCGGCCCGGCCCGAGTCGAACGTCAGGTCGCTCGCGAACCGAAGCCGACCCTCCTCCGCGTCGTACCGGATCAGGTTCGGGTATCGGTCGGCGAGCTCCGCCAGCGCCCGGTCGGTCGTCGGGTCGAGCGGCGCGACCGCGAGCCCCGCGATCTGCGACTCCAGCGCCCGCAGGTCGGCCAGCAGCTGGGCGTTGGTCGCCTGCAGGTCGCCGTTCTGCTGCTGGAGCTCATTGAGCATCTGGTCACGCGTCATGCCGCGCTGCCCGAACTGCCCCGCCCGCGCCTCGGCGCTGTCGAGCATCCGGCGGAGCTCCTCATTGCGGTCGGTCAGGGCGAGGTTGGTCTCGAAGAGGTCGTCGTACTTCTCCTGGCTCACGCACCCGGTCGCGCCGGCCGCGACAAGCGTCGCGGCAGCAAGCGTGGTGAGGCGGGCACGGGTCGTCTTGCGGGGGGCGGTCATCGTTGCGGGCTCCTGGTGCCAAGCGCGCCAGCAGCACGCCGACGCGAAGTAGGGAATCGGCAGATACTACCGGCGAGCACCAATGACAGCGCCCCCAGACCAGGACGAGCACCCGCATGTGACACGCCGCATCGACGCGGCGGGCCTCGCCGACGCCGCCCAATCCATCGCGCCGGCGTCCATCCTTCTCGCGGGCCCGACTCGGCAAGACCAAGGCCGATTCTGGGGAGACGCGGTCGTGCTGGCCGTTGGCACCCCCGCCGAGGTCGACGCACACCCCCAGGCGGCCGGCGCCGATCGAGTCTCGAGGCCCCGCGCCGTCCTGATCCCCGCCCTCGCCAACGCCCACACGCACCTGGACCTCACGCACATCGGCCCGGTCCCGCACGACCCCGCCGCGGGCTTCGTCTCGTGGGTCAACCGCCTCCGCGCCGCCCGCCGGACCGACGCGGCAGGCATCGCCGACGCCGTCGCGCAGGGCGCCGCACTCGCCCGCCGCGCCGGCGTGATGGCAGTGGGGGACATCGCCGGCGCCCTCAACGCGCAGGCGAGCCTCTTCGCGACCCGTGCCCTCGCCGCCACCCAGCTCGCCGGCACGTCGCACCTCGAGGCCTTCGCGCTCGGCGTGCGCACCGAGCAAGCACTCCTTGCTCTAGAAGCGGCTCTAGAAGCCGCAAACGCCGAGGTGCTCGATCAGCCGGGCCCCGCCATCGGCATCTCGCCGCACGCGCCCTACTCGGTCTCGATCCCGTCGTACCTGCGCATGCTCGACCTGGCCGCCGAGCGCAACCTCCGCGTGCACACGCACCTGGCCGAGACGCCCGAGGAGCGGCAGTTCATCTCCGCCGGCACCGGGCCCAACCGCGACATGCTCGAGTCCTTCGGCATCTGGTCCGACGACGAGCTCGCCCACCTCGGGCGGACCACCGATCCGGTGCTGCACCTGGAGCCCGTGCTCCGCCGCGCTGCCCAGCTCGGCGTGCCGATGGTGTGCGCACACGTCAACGACTGCTCCGACGCCGCGATCGAGCTGCTCGCCGAGACCCGTGCCCACGTGGTCTATTGCCCGCGTGCCAGCGCCTACTTCGCCGCCGAGTCGCACTTCGGCCCGCACCGCTATCGCGACATGCTCGCCGCGGGCGTCCGCGTGGCGCTCGGCACCGACTCCATCCTCAACCTGCCCGCCGACACACCCGCCCGTGGCATGTCCACGCTCGACGAGGCCCGCGTGCTCTTCGAGCGCACCGCGTCATCCAGCCGCGACGCCCACGCGCTGCTCGCGATGGCAACATCGTCGGCCGCCGAGGCAATCGGGCTCGATCCGAGCGTCTTCTCGCTCGCCCAGGGCGCCGCGCCGGCGGGCGTCCTAGCGGTCGATGTGGCGGGCGATGTCCGCAGCGAGGCGAGCCGCGTGGAGGCAAACCCCGCAGCCGCGGTGCTGGGCGCATCGGCGATTCCCGAGGTTCTCTTCGCTCGCCAACCCGCGGACCTCCCGCAGCCGATCTGACCGCCCCGTGACGCGACTCATCGAGCCGCGATTCCTAGACTTTCCGAAGCGTTTCGGCGCGGGCGAGGCTGCCGGGGCAGCACGCGACGCGCCATACCGGGGCACAGCACACATGAGCGCCAAATGGCGGCGAAGCCAGGCATGGGACGACGCGTTCTTCCCGCGCTGGGCATGGCCCGCGAAGTTCATCCTCCGTTCCTTCTCATCCATCGCGCTCGCGTCGATCACCCTCACGCTCGTCGCGATCTACTGCGTGCTCGCCTCCGTGCCCATCGGCATGCTCGCGCTGATCCCCTCGTACCTCATCTACGGCATCGCGCTGCTCGCCACCATCATCGTCGTCGCCGGGCTCGGCCTCGTCGTCGTCCACTTCGCCACCAAGTCCGCCTCGAAGCCCTTCCGCCTCGGCATCGAGATCCTCGCGGGACTCGCTCTCATCACGCTCGCCTGCTGGCTCTGGGTCACCGTCGACACCCCCGCGACCTGGCCCGGCCTGCGCTACGACGCGGCCCACAACACCGGCGTCCGCCCCTTCGCCGACTTCGCCGCCCAGTACGAGGCGATCACGCTCCGCCGACTCCCCGGCATCGAGATGACCGAGGTCGAGTTCTACGCCTGGTGGCCCCTCCGCCTGCTGCTCGGCATCTTCATCGTCAACATGACCGTGGCGACCATCCGCCGCATCGAGTTCAACTTCAAAAACATCGGCGTGCTCACCGTGCACACCGGCATCATCACCATCGCCCTGGGCAGCCTCTACTACAGCGCCCTGAAGAGAGAGGGCGACCTCCGCCTCGTCTCCGGACCGCTCGACGAGGCCGGCATGCCCACCGAGGGACCGCCCGCCGCCGCCTTCTACGACCTCATCGACGTCGCGCTCTACGCCAGCCAGTTCCGAGGCTGGGAGCAGCGCCCACTCCGTGGCGTGCCGCGCTACAACGAGTACGCCCTCGGCATCGCCGACGTGCCCACCGCCTCCGAGGTCGCGGCGCTCGCCACGCCTTGGAACGACGGCGGCCAGCGTCCGCTCGCCGTGCGCGTCCCCACGCCCCCCCAGCGCGCCCAACGCGTCGACCCCGACATCCAGTTCAAGATTGTCGGCTACGCGCCGTACGCCGAGAGCCAGCGCGACTACCGCAAGGTCGATCCCGCCAGCGTCGCCGTGCGCGCGGGCGCGACGCTCAACCCCCTGCGCATCGTCCAGCTCGAGAGCAACCTCCAGACAGGCGAAGAAACCTCGCCGGCCCAGCCCGTGTCGCCCGACGCCCTCCGCGCCGCCTTCAGCTTCATGCTCCTGCCGGGTGACCCCGCCCACCGCATCGCCGAGAACGACGCGATCGGCGTCGAGTACGCCATCGCCATGCCCGCCGATCGCATCGACGCGCTCCGCAGGCCCGTCCCCGCGACCGACGCCCGCCCCGAGACCGAGCACGCCCTGGCCATCCGCATCCCCGCCGCGGGCATCGACGAGATCGTCGGCGTCGGGGTCGGCGATGTCATCGAGCGGGCCGGCTACTCGATCGAGGTCCGCGAGCTCCTCCCCGAGCCCCCCTTCCCGATCATCACCGAGGGCTACCAGGGCTCGACCAGCTCCGTCGCGGTCGTCCGCGTCACCACGCCCGAGCGCGTCGCAGGCGACGGCACCCCCGCCGAGCCCGAGGTCTTCACCCGCTACCTCTACCACCGCTTCCCCGAGATCGCCCAAGACATGCTCGAGGGCGTCCAGGCCGACGGCCGACCGTCACGCCGCGACCCCACCAAGGACATCAACCTCTACTACCTCGACGACACCCGCCTCCAGGTCTACTTCAACGAGCCCGCGCCCGGCAGCCCCATCGAGACCATCGTCCGCCTCCCCGGCGAGCCGCCCCGCATCGAAACGCTCAGCAGCGAAGGCACGTCCCCGCGCCTCGCCGACCTGCTGGGGCACGTGCGCAGCGAATCGTCCGACCCGACGCGGCTCGACCTCGTCGTCGCCGAGCGCTGGGCGCACGCCGAGCCCTTCGACCGCCCCGCACCCGTCCCCGAGGCCGACCGCGAGCGCGACTTCATCGGCAACCACCGCAAGGCGATGGCCGCGGTCAAGGCCTGGTTGCCCGATCCGGCCGACCCGGCCGGCGACCCCGTCTGGTCCACGCTCGCCTGGGTGCCCTTCACGAGCTTCCCCGTCGAGGACCGCGACTCGCAGCGCGAGATCGCCCTGCCCGACGGCCGCGAGGTCAAGATCGCCTTCGGCCCCGTCCGCCACCCCCTCCGCGCCTTTACCGTCTCGCTCGTCGACTTCCAGATGCTCAGCTACGACCACCGCGGCGCCCCGCGCGACTACCAGTCCATGCTCCATGTCCGCCCCGTCGAGCAGACCAGCCTGAGCGACTACACGCACGTCACCAAGCTCAACGCCCCCCTCCGCGCACCCTTCCACTGGGACGAAGACAAGCCGTGGGCGATCAACTTCATCCGCCGACTCGCCGCCGGCTTCGACCCCAACCAGTACAAGCTCTCCCAGGCCGGCTGGGACGCCCAGCACTGGGAAGAGTCCATGGCCCAGGCCGACGCGGGCCTCGTCACGCGCCCCTGGGCGCGCTTCACCGACCTGCGCGTGGGCAACAACCCCGGCATCCACGTCATCGCGCTCGGCTCGGTGCTCATGGGCGTGGGCATCCCCTGGGCGTTCTACGTCAAGCCCTGGCTCGTCCGCCGCGAGAAGGCCCGTTACGTCGCCGCGGCAAAGCACCGCGCCGCCCAGCCGATAGCGACTCCAGCCGCCCATTCAGCCGAAGACCTCCCCGAGCCCAAGCCCGCCGCCGAACCCGCAGGAGCAACGAAATGAACCGCCCGGTCCTTGTGCTGCTCGCGCTCTTCGCACTCCTCGCGTCCACGGCGCACCGAGCCCTCGCCCAGTACGGCGGTCCCGCCGGCAACGCGCACCCCGAGAGCGAGATCCTCTCGGGCGAGGACGCCGACATCACCAACCCCTTCGGCGCCCGTCCCTTCGGCTCCGAGCGCCCCACCCCCGCCGACAAGGCCGCCTTCGAGCGCGCGCTCGACCTCGAACTCCTCCGCGAACTCCCCGTCTTCCACAACGGCCGCGTCAAGGTGCTCGACACGCTCGCCCGCGAGACCGTCTCCGCCATCACCGGCCGCACGCAGTACGTCGAATACGTGCCCGCCGGCGAACCTGGCGAGCTCGAGAAGGTCACCCACGACCACCTCTTCACGCTGCTCGATCTCATGATCGATCCCGCGTACTACGTCGACAAGCCCCTCGTGCACATCAACTACTTCCCGCTGCGCGAGGAGCTCGTCGAGGCCGCCATCCCCGATCGCGCCGTGAGCGAGCGCTACCTGAAGCTCACGCGCGTCAGCCCCGTGATGCTCCGCGACTTCGCCGCACCCATCGCCGCGCGCCACGCCTTCGACGAGCCCTACGTCACCGCCTTCAACCGCGTCGACCGCGCGCTGGGCCTGTGGGACAACGCCTGGCGCAACATGGCCGTCGTCCCCCCCGACTCGCGCGATCTGCCCTGGAAGCACCTCTCGCGGCTCGACCCGTACAGCCCCGCCCGCGCCGCCGCCGCCGCCCTCGGCGAGGCATGGCGTGCCGGCGACGCCCAAGCCGCCAACACCCACGCCGCCGAGCTCGCATCCGCCCTCAACGCGATCAACCCCGACACCTTCGACGACACCCGCGCAAAGCTCGAACTCGCCTACAACCGCTCGAACGCCTTCGAGTGGGGCCTGTGGGCCTACCTCGCCTCGTTCGTGAGCCTGCTGCTCGCCTTCGGCACGCACCGCCGCTGGCTCGTCGTGACGGGGCTGGGCCTGCTCGTCGCCGCGATCGGGCTGCACAGCTTCGGCTTCGCCGCCCGCTGCTTCATCGCCGAGCGCTTCGCCATCCAGAACCAGTTCGAGTCCATGGCCGGGCTCTCACTCTTCGCCACGCTCGTGGGCACCGGGCTCATGCTCGCGCGCCGCCAGTGGCTCTTCGGCGCTGCCGCCGCCGCGGTCGGCTTCATGGTCCTCGTCACCGCGACGCAGACGCCCATCCCCGGCAAGACCATCGAGCGCGAGGCCGCCATCCTCAACACCTCCGTCCTGCTCAAATACCACGTCACCACCGTCCTGGTGTCCTACGGCCTCATCGCGCTGGGCTTCGTCACCAGCGTCTTCTACCTCGCGGTCCACTACCTCAAGCAGTCCGCCGCACCCCACCTCGCCGCCGCCGCAACCGCCGACATCGCCGAACCCATCGCAAAGGTCGGCACGGTTTCAGCAGGACCAGGCTCGGCTGGCAGTTCCGCAAAGGGCACCGCCCCGGTCAAAACCAAGGCCCGCCTGCTCGCCGACCTCGACACCGCCCAGATGACCGTCCTCCAGCTCGCCTTCTGGACGCTCGGCGTCGGCATCCTGCTCGGCGCCTGGTGGGCCGACCACTCCTGGGGCCGATGGTGGGCCTTCGACCCGAAGGAAACCTGGGCGCTGATCACGTGGATCGTCTACCTCATCGCCATCCACGCCCGCTTCGGCGGCATGAAGAACAAGGCCCTCGTCACCGCCTGGCTCAGCGTCGTCGGCTTCTTCGTCATGCTCTTCACCTACTTCGGCGTCAACCTGCTCCTGCCCGGGCTGCACGCGTACGCGTGAGCGTGTCGCGAGCAGCGATCTGCTGCAACTAGACTGATCACGATGTCGAGCGAAGTCCGCACGCTCATTTTGCAGTCTCCTGCGGATGTGAAGATGTTTACATGGCAGACCAAGGTGGG
>CAYQAD010000089.1:0-4794 GCA_964415125.1 uncultured Phycisphaeraceae bacterium
GGTGTGTACACCGTCGAGGTCAACGGCTTCGACGTGCCGCAGGGACCGCAGGAGTTCTCGATCGTCTCGAGCCACGACCTTGCCGACTCGATGTCCGTCGCGATCACCAACGTCATCCCGAGCCTCATCGCGCCGGGCACGGTGGTGAGTGTCGACGTCGCGATCGATCCCTTCGGCGAGACCATCACGCCCGGCTCCGAGACGCTGTCCTACCGCGTCGGCGAGTCCGGGGCGTTCACGACCGTGCCGCTGACGTCGACCGGCGTCAACACCTACACGGGCACGCTGCCCGCGGCGGTGTGCGGCTCGGCCATCCAGTACTACGTCTCGGCAGAAGGCTCGGAGTCGGGCCTGCTCAACCAGCCGTCCGACGGCCCCGCCAACCCCGCGTCCTTCGCGGTGGGCGAGATCATCGTCCCCTTCGCCGATGACCTCGAGGCGGGCGTGGCCGGCTGGACCATCGGTGATCCCTCCGACACCGCCACGACCGGCGCGTGGGAATGGGCGACGCCGCAGGCCACCGCGGCCCAGCCCGGGTCGGCCTTCTCGGGCTCGCTCTGCTTCGTCACCGGCGCCGCCGCGGGCACCGGGCTCGGCACGTTCGACATCGACAACGGCGACACCACCCTCCTCACGCCCGCCATCGATATCGCGGGCGTTGAGCAGCCGGAGATTTCCTACTACCGCTGGTACTCGAACAACACCGGCGCCTCGCCCGGCAACGACGTGCTGACCGTCGAGATCTCCGTCGACGGCGGCCCGTGGCTGCCCGTGGAAACCGTGGGTCCGAGCGGCTCGGACACCGTCGGTGGCTGGATCAACCACGCGTTCGACCTCGAGACCGTTGCGGGCACGCCCAACGCGAGCAACTTCCAGCTCCGCTTCAACGCGTCGGACCTCGGCGGCGGCTCGATCGTCGAGGCCGCAATCGACGACATCGCCGTTGCCGCGTTCGCGTGCGTCGATATCGGCGCGTGCTCGCCCGCCGACGTCACGACCGACGCCACGTCCAACGGCACGCCCGACGGGCAGGTCACGCTCAGCGACTTCTCCTACTACCTCGGCCTCTGGGGCAGCGGCGACCTCGCCGCCGACCTCACGACCGACGCGACCGCCAACGGCATCCCCGATGGCGCCGTCACCCTCAGCGACTTCTCCTTCTACCTCGCCCTCTGGGGCGCCGGCTGCCCGTAAACACAGCCCGCAAAGTAGTTTCATCCAAGGCCCGCGCACGCACCCCGTGCGCGGGCCATTGTCTTTCCCGGCTGTGCAACGGAGCGCGGGCCCGCGGCGCGCGGCATGGATGCCCGCGGGCTCTACACTCGCTCCGCCATGCCACAAACACTCGATCCCGCGAGCGACATCCTCATCAAGGGCCTCCAGCGTCACGCCTCGGCCGTGCTCGCGCAGCGCATCTGGCGTCATCGCACCCCCGCGGCCGTCGGCATCTGGCAGCCCGCCGGACGAGCCGGTATCGCCGACGCGGCCAACGCAACCTACGAGCCCGTCGCGCTCGGGCACGAGTGGGGGCCCAAGTGGTCGACCGCGTGGTTCTGCGTGAGCGCCGAGGTCCCAAGCTCGGCAGGCGAGGCGGTGTGGCTCCGCTTCTCGACCGATACCGAGGCGATGCTCTACGCCGCGGGCGAGCCCGTCCGCGGGATGGACACGAACCACACGGCGGCGCATGTCCCGTGCGCGCCGGGTGAGCTCGCCACCTTCCATATCGAGGCGATGTGCAACCACCCCTGGGGCGTCGTCGCGTTCGATTGGGACACACCCGACACCGCCCGGCGCTGGGCCAGCCGCACGCCGGGGCGATTGGACCTCGCCGAGCTCGCGACCCGCGACGACGACGCGTGGCGCCTCCACACGCGCTTCGAGCTTCTGGTCGGCCTGCTCGAGTCGCTGCGCAGCGAGGACGGGCCCGCGAGCCCACGCACGCGGCAACTCGAGGCCGGCCTCGTGCGCGCAGCCGACTTCGGCCGCCTTGGCGACTTCGCCTCGGCCGCGGCATTGGTCGACGACCTGCTCGCCGTGCCCGCCGCCGGCAGCACGCCCGTCGGCATCGCCGTCGGGCACGCCCACATCGACACCGCCTGGCTCTGGACGATCGAGCACACCCGCAAGAAGGTCGCCCGCTCTTGGACCAACGCGCTCGATGTCATGGCGAGCTACCGCGACATGACCTTCGTCGCCTCGCAAGCGCAGCAGTACGCCTGGCTCGCCGAGGACGAGCCCGCGATCTTCGATCGCGTCGCCGGCGCCGTGCGCGAGGGCCGCATCGAGCCGACCGGCGCGATGTGGGTCGAGCCCGACATGCACGCGCTCTCGGCCGAGTCGATCGTCCGCCAGGTGCTCTTGGGATGCGGCTACTGGCGCGACGCATTCCCGCATCTGCCCGACCAGCGGGTGCTCTTCCTGCCCGACACCTTCGGCTTCGGCCCGGCGATTCCAACCCTCATGCGCCACTGCGGGCTCGACACCTTCGTGACCAACAAGCTCCATTGGAACGGCGCGAACACGTTTCCGCACACCGACTTCGTCTGGCGCGGGCTCGACGGCTCCGAGGTCGCGGCACATAACACGCCCTCTGGCGACTACAACAACGCCAACACCGCCCGCGAGCAACGCAAGGCCCTCCGCCAGCACGCCACACCCAGCCCGAGCGCGACGCCGCCCACCTTCCTCCACCCCTTCGGCTACGGCGATGGCGGCGGCGGGCCGACGGACGAGATGGCCGAGCGCGTCGCCGCGTCCGCCGATTGCGACGGCCTCGCCAGGCTGCGGTTCGGCACCATGGCCGACTTTGCCGAGGCGCTGCACGCGCGCGCGGCCGAGCTCCCGGTCGTCGACGACGAGCTCTACCTCGAGCTGCACCGCGGCACGCTCACGACGCAAGCCTGGCTCAAACGCGCGAATCGCCGGGCCGAGGAGGCGCTCGTCCGCGCCGAGGCGGTGCTCTTCGCCGGCCCGGGCATGATCGACCAGGACAAGGCGGAGCGTGCCCGCGTGTTGCTCGACAAGGCGTGGAAGCTCGTGCTGCTCAACCAGTTCCACGACACACTCCCCGGCTCGTCGATCACGGCCGTCTACGACGACGCCCGGGCCCAGTACGAAGAAGTCACGACGATCCTGCGATCGCTGCTGGACAAGGGCACGCGGTCCTGGAAGGGCTTCTTCGACGCGAGCGACGATGAAGACCCCGTGCTCGTCTTCAACGCGACAGGCTTTGCCCAGTCCGCGGTGCTGACGCTTGTGGGTGATAACGGGGATGGCGGCGGCCAGCGCGGGACGACCCGCAAGTTCGTCAAGTCCGTCCCTGCGCTCGGCGCAAAGGTGCGCGACCTGGTCACCTCCAGCGAGTGCGTGCCGGTGACGGTCGAGACCGAGGGCGAGGGGCGGCACGCGAGCGTCGTGCTGGACAATGGCGTCATCGAGGCGGTCATCGACCGCACGGGCCGCATCACCTCGCTACGTCGAAGCGGGTGCTCGAAGCAGGCTGCGGCGGAAGGCGAGCCCATGGGCGGCCTTGCCCTGTACCACGACATGCCGCACATGTGGGACGCATGGGACATCGACCCGGGCTACGAGCAGAGCGAGCGCATGGTCGACGACGCGTGCGACTCATTTGAGGTCGCCGAGGCAGGCCCGCTCCGGGCCGCGGTGGTCTGCGAACGGAAGATCGGCGCACGCAGCAGCGGCCGCATCACGCTGGCACTCGAGGCGGGCAGGCCCCGCGTCGACATCACCTACGAGTTCGATTGGCAGGAGGAGCACACGCTCGTGCGCGCGCTCTTCCCCACGAGCATGCGATCCCGCTCGGCGACGTTCGAGACCCAGGCGGGCCACATCCAGCGTCCCACGCACCGCAGCGGCCCTATCGAAGCCGCCCGCTTCGAGTTGCCGATGCAACGCTGGATCGACCTCTCCGAGCCGGGGCTGGGCGTCGCGGTGCTCAATGACAGCAAGTTCGGCGGCTCCGCCCACGACCACGTCCTCGGCGTGAGCCTGCTGCGGTCACCAACACACCCCGACCCCACGGCGGATCGGGGGGCGCACACCTGCACGCTCTCGGTCATGGTCCACGAGGGCGACTGGCGAGCGGCGGGCGTCGTCGCCGAGGCGGCGCTCCTGAATCAGCCGCTGGCCGCGGTGCCCCTCGAGCCGGGTCAGGCCGGGGCGATCGGCCCCGAAGGCGAGCCCATGACCGAGTGGTCGCCCGTCGAGCTGCTCTATCCCGAAGAGCCCGACCATGCGGCGCGGCTTGAGGTTCTCGCGCTCAAGCCCGCCGAGGACGCCAGCGGCGATCTCATCCTGCGTCTGGCCGAGATCCACGGCGGCGGCGGCGAGTGCGCTGTCCGCTGGGGGGTCGACGCGCCGGCCGTCACCGAGGTCGACGGCCTCGAGCGCCCGCTCGACGAGGCACCACACCTCATCGAGCACGACGACAATGTGACCATGCTGGAGGTGTCCCCCTTCGAGGTCGTGACGCTGCGCCTCCGTCGATAGCGGCACCGCGAACTTGACGCGGTCGACGCCGCCCGGAGCTCGTGAAGGTGAGCAAGTGGTAACACCAGCGGCGTTGGGTTGCGTGGTGTCTCGCCTCGCGCGGACCGACGCCGAGCAGGACGCGATCGCCGCAGTCCAGGGGATGCGTCGAGCCCGAAGCCGCGGCGGAGACCTGTCCGCGCCCCTGCTGGTGCGGTGCGCGGGTGTCAACCGACGTGCCGCGCCGCACGCGATCGAAGAGCGGCTGCCCCTCCGATTGTCGATCACGGTGTGTCGAACACTGTG
>CAYQAD010000089.1:4894-9503 GCA_964415125.1 uncultured Phycisphaeraceae bacterium
TGTCCGCTAGGGGCAGCCCGCCCCCCAAAGCCCAAGGTAAAAGGCGAAGTCCGAGAGATCGACCACACCATCCGGCACGCCCGACGAGGTGCCCGCGGTGGTCAGGTCCGCCCGTTCGTCGCCAGCGCTCCACTGGGTGAGGTACGCGGAGAAGTCCGACAGATCGACGACCCCGTCCGGCAGGCCGTCTGCAACGCCCGTGGTCGTGATGTCCGCGAGGCAGGGCGGTGGGGCGACGATCGTCAGGTGCTGGTTCGTATCGACATCCTCGAGCGTTGTGGTCGTGCCGTCGGGCCAGTGGACGGTCAGCGTGCTGAGGCTCTCCCGGTCGCCGAGGCCGAAGTGCGCCACCATCTCGCTCTGGGCGAGGTAGTTGGGCGATGCGGAGATCCAGCGGTACTGGGTGAGATCGTCGATGCCCGACTTCGAGCCGTCGGCCACGGCGACGATGTGGGCACCGATCCCGTCGGGCGCGAGTCGCGGGTTGTTCGATGTGTCGAGCGCCACGCGAAGCCACGACCGCGTCGCGGTGCCGGGCGAGTCGTTGCGGTAGAAGATCGTCGGCACATCGGTCGAGAAGATGACCAGGTCGCGATCGCCGTCGAGGTCCGCGTCGAAGGTCAGCAGCCCGCGGCCGTCCTCGTCGTGCCAGACGTTGGTCTCGTCGGCGTTGCAAGGCTTGAGAAAGCCCTCGCCGCGATTGACCGCGATGAATGTGGGGTCGCGCCGAAAGACCTGAAACCCGCCCCATCCGTTGGTCCAAGTGAGCTCGAGGTCGCCGTCGTGCTCGAAGTCGGCCGCGTCGGTTCCCCACGCCCATCCGCCTTGGTTCACGCCGCGAAGCGACGCTTCCTCCGTGTACACGTGGTTGCCATGGTTGATGTAGAGCATGTTGCCCGAGCGGAATGGCGAATCTGAGTTGTCGATGCTCGTGACGTACCAATCGGGCCGGCCGTCATTGTTCACGTCCGCCACGGTCGCGCCCATGCCGTTGGAATCCAGCCCGGTGCCGGATGAAACAGTCGCATCCGCGAAGGTGCCGTCGCCCATATTCACCAGATATCGGCTGGTGCCAAAGTCGCTGGTCCAGAGCAGTTCCGGGTACCGGTCGCCGTCCATGTCGTGGAACCACGGGCTGAAGCCCTGGCAGTCGTTGACGCTCGCCGGGATCGCCGACGCGGTGACGTCCTGGAAGTGCCCGGTGCCGTCGTTGCGGAAGAGGCGATTGCCGCCGGCCAGGTAAAACCAACCCGCCACGGCGAGGTCAAGGTCACCATCGAGGTCATAGTCACCGAAGCTCGCGCCGAAACCGTCGAACTGCGTCCCTTCGGTCGTGAATCGCACGCCGGCTTCCTCGGCGCGATCGGTGAACGTGCCGTCGCCGTTGTTGATGTACAAGGCGTGGTGCCCGCGGGTGCCGGGCGCGTCGGGCGTGCCGTGGCTCGTGACGAAGATATCGAGCCAGCCATCGCCGTTGACGTCGCCCACCGTCGCGCCGGAGCCGATATGGGCGCGATCCACGCCCCACGCCTCGGCCTGGTCCACGAATGTGCCATCGCCGTTGTTGATGTACAGCCGATCCGGCATCGATCCGCCCGCGAGCACGAAAAGGTCCTGGTCGCCGTCGCGGTCGAAGTCGCCCACGGCACCGCCCGCGAGCATCTTTTGCGGCGGATTCACACCGGGCGGAAACTCAAAGCCGCCGGCAAGACCCGCCGCCTGGGTGCGATCGGTGAACTGGGGCAGGCTGCCCAGAGCATCCGCGTGGACACAAAGCCCTGCCGCGCACGCGACAGCGCCAACGCCTCGGAATGAGACACACAACATGTCAGAACCCCCCAACACGAGATGAGACCGCGTGCGGCACCAGGGTCCGGCTCGCACGAGAATGAGCCGCCCAACCGTCCGCGATGGTTCGTCACGCCACACGAGTACCGCGACTATGGAATCCTCAGGCTATCGGCGTCTCCGGCGCCCGCAAGCGTAAAGTGCGATCCACCTCGCGGGCTGTGACAAAGCGCCACCGTCGGCCTTGGTTCATGCACAAAGCCCGAGGGCCGCACAGGCCGCGACAGAGCCGCCTGAATCGGGCTACGCTCGCGTATGCACACGATTTCACCGCGGTTCGGAAGTCTCGCGCTCGCGCTCGGTTTGCTTGTCGGATGCGCCGAGCAACCGGTGCCGGAGCCCCCGCCCCCGCCGCCGGTGGACGTCGCGACCGCCGAGGCCCGCGATGTCATTGGGTTCCAACGGTTTACCGGCCAGCTCCGCGCGGTCGAGTCCGCGGACATCCGGGCGCGCGTGCCGGGGTTCCTCGAGTCGATCGAGTTCGAGCCCACGAGCCTCGTCGAGCCGGGTGACCTGCTCTTTGTGATTGAGCAGGAGCCCTACAAGATCGCGCTGCAAGCCGCCGAGGCGGCCCTCGCCCGCGTCACCGCAGCCGCGGAGCTCGAGGAGACGCGCCTGCGCCGCCTGCGTATCGCCTTCGAGCGCCAAGCCGCCAACGAGCTCGAGATCCTCGAGCAGGAAGCGACCGTCGCCGAGGCCCGAGGCCAGGTGCTCGTTGCACGGGCCGATGTCGCCCAGGCCGAGCTCGAACTCTCGTACACCGAGGTCCGCTCGCCGATCGCGGGCGTGGTCGACGAGTCGATCTATGACGTCGGCAACCTCGTCGGCTCGGGGGAGAACACGCTGCTGACCACGGTCCGCCGCATGGACCCGATCCAGGCGTACTTCGAGATCCCCGAGAGTGTCGCAATCCGAGGGCTTGCTCGCCGCGAGGGCAATCCGGAGGCGCCCCACCGCATCGAGCCGCACCCCGCCTACATGGGCCTGCTCAACAGCGACGAATACCCATTCGAGGGCATCGTCGACTACGCCGAGAACACACTCGACGCCGACACGGGCACGATCGTGCTGCGCGCGACCTTCGACAACCCCTCGGCCGAGCTCTATCCCGGGCTGTTTGCCCGCGTTCGCTTGCCCATGGAAGAGGCGAAGGGCGCGGTCATCGTCCACGAGGCCGCAGTCAACACCGACCTTTCCGGCAAGTTCGTCTACGTGATTGACGCCGAGAACATCGTCGCCAAGCGCCCCGTGACGCTCGGCGAACGACAGGACGACGGCACGATCCGTGTGCTCTCGGGACTGGACGCGGGCGAGACCTACATCGTCCAGGGCGCCCAGCGCGCCCGCCCCGGCCGGCCCGTCACCCCTTCCGAATACAAGCCCCCGGTCGAAGCCGCCGGCGACCAGACGCGACGATCATCACCTCCGCCAGCCGACGTTACGACGCAAACGCTCGCAAACGCGGGCACACCCGCTTCGCTCCGCGAAGGCGGAGCGAACTAAATCATGCTCAGCAAGTTCTTCATCGACCGCCCGATCTTCGCCAGTGTCCTCGCGATCGTCATGGTCATCGCGGGCGGCCTGTCCGCGTACGTCATTTCCGTCGAGCAGTACCCCGAGATCGCGCCGCCGACCGTCTCGGTCAACGCCGTCTATCCGGGCGCAAACGCGCAGACCGTCGCCGAGACCGTCGCGGCCCCGATCGAGCAGGAGGTCAACGGCGTGGAGGGCATGATCTACATGTCCAGCGTCTCGGCCGACGACGGCACCTACGCGCTGACCGTGTCGTTCGAGCTCGGCACCGACATCGACATTGCTGCGGTCCAGACGCAGAACCGCGTCTCGGCCGCCGAGGCCAAGCTCCCCTCCGAGGTGCGCGCCCAGGGCATCACGACAAAGAAGAAGTCGCCGTCGCTGCTGATGGTCCTCGCGCCCTACGCCCCGGGCGGCGAGTACGACAACCTGTTTCTGTCCAATTACGTCAACATCTACATGAAGGACGCGATCAGCCGGACCAACGGTGTCGGTGATGTCTTCATCTTCGGCGTGCAGGACTTCTCGATGCGCGTCTGGCTCGATCCGCTGCTGCTCGCCGCTCGCGGACTCACCACGCTCGACGTCATCGACGCGATCCAGGCCCAGAACGTCCAGGTCGCCGCGGGCCGCATCGGGGCCGAGCCCATCGACGACCCCGCGGGGTTCCAGTTCACGGTCTCGACCAAGGGCCGGCTGTCGTCGCCCGAAGAGTTCGGGCAGATCGTCGTCAAGGTCGGCGAGGACCAGCGCACGGTCCGCCTCAGCGACATCGCCCGCATCGAGCTCGGCGCCGCCTCCTACGACATGGTTGCGGGCTACAACGGCGCACGCAACCCTCTCATCGGCATCTACCAACTGCCCGGCACCAACGCCCTTGAGGTCGCCGAGAACATCAAGCAAACGATCGAAGATCTCTCCGCGGACTTCCCCGAGGGTATGGAGTGCCCCGTCGTCTACGACTCAACGATCTTCGTCTCCGCCTCGATCAAGGAGGTCATCACGACGCTCGTCATCGCGTCGCTGCTTGTCTTCGCGACCGTCTTCGTCTTCCTCCAGGATTGGCGGGCCACGCTCGTCCCGGGTGTCGCGATCCCCGTTTCCATCATCGGCACCTTCGCGATTCTTCTGGCGATGGGCTACAGCATGAACATGCTCACGCTCTTCGGCCTGGTCCTCGCGATCGGCATCGTCGTCGACGACGCGATCGTCGTCGTCGAGAACACCG
>CAYQAD010000090.1:0-9421 GCA_964415125.1 uncultured Phycisphaeraceae bacterium
CAAGATGCCCTGCGTGCCGATGTAGATCCACGAGCCGGCGGTCATCTGGCCGTACATCATCAGGCCCTTGCCAGCCAGGTCGTCGAAGTGTTCCTGCGTGGCCCACTTGGGCACCAGGTTCGAGTTGGCGATGAGCACACGCGGTGCGTCGGCGTGGGTTCGCGCGATGCCCACGGGCTTGCCCGACTGAACCAGCAGCGTCTCGTCGGCCCCGAGGTTCTGCAACGACCGGACGATCGCGTCGAACGCCTCCCACGAGCGTGCCGCCTGACCACGCCCCCCGTAAACCACGAGCTTCTCCGGATGCTCGGCGACCTCCGGGTCGAGGTTGTTCATGAGCATGCGCATGGCCGCCTCGGCCTGCCATGTCTTGCATGTGCGTGCCGTGCCCCGCGGAGCCCGCACGGTGCGTGTCTCGTTTGCCGTTGAAAGCGTGGTCATGCCCTCACGCTACCCCGCCGGCCGGCCGCGAACAAGCATCGCATGCGCCCGCCTATCGCGGGTTTTGGGCAACGCGTATACGCTCCACACGATTCCCACGCGCACCCACGACGCGCCATCCGCACCCAGCGTTCCCAGGAACCCGCACCGAGCATGAAATTCAGCACCGCACAGATGCTCGCGTTCGTTCAGGAACGCCACACCCAGCGGAACATCCGCTCGCTCGCGAAGTTTGTCGGCGTGCTCCTGCTGCTCATCACGCTCTACAGCGTGCTGTTCCACTTCATCATGATGCGCGAGGGCCAGAGCCACAGCTGGGTCACCGGCTTCTACTGGACGCTCACGGTCATGTCGACACTCGGCTTCGGCGACATCACCTTCGAGAGCGATCTGGGCCGCGTCTTCTCGATGGTCGTGCTCGCCACGGGCGTGGTCTTCCTGCTGATCCTGCTGCCCTTCACGCTCATCCAATTTTTCTACGCGCCGTGGGTCGAGGCACAGGAGGCTGCACGCACGCCGCGGAGTGTCCCCGAGACCACGCGGGGGCACGTGATCCTCACGCGGCACAACGCCGTGACGACCACGCTGATCAAGAAGCTCGAGCAGTTCGACGACGACTACCTGCTGCTCGTGGCGGACTTCGACGAGGCGAGCCGCCTGCACGATATGGGCCTCCGCGTGATGTTCGGTCCGCTGGACCACCCGGAGACCTATCGCCTTGCGCGCGCCGACCAGGCCGCGATGGTCGCGACCACCAGCGACGACGTGGTGAACACCAACGTCGCCTTCATGGTGCGCCAGGTCACCCAGGACGTGCCGATCGTCGCGACCGCCACAGACAAGACCTCGACGCTGATCCTCGAGCACGCCGGTGCTAACCGCGTGCTCCGGCTGGGCGAGATGATGGGTAAGGCCCTCGCCCGCTGCATGGTGGGGGGCGACGCGGTCACCCATCAGGTCGGGAAGATCGACGAGCTGCTCATCGCCGAGGCGAGCGCCAACCGCACGCCGCTGGTCGGCAAGTCGCTCCGCGAGAATCGGATCCGCGATCTGGGCGTGAGCGTCATCGGGCTCTGGGTCCGCGGCGTCTTCGAGCACGCCGCACCCGACACGATCGTCCGCGAGCACACCATCCTCGTGCTCGCGGGCTCGGCCGACCAGCTCGCGATGTACGACGAAGCGTTCGTCATTTACAACGTCTCGGTGTCGCCGGTCGTCATCATCGGGGGCGGACGGGTCGGGACGGCGGCGGCGGCGGCACTCCAGGAGCGCGGCGTCGACTATCGCATCGTCGACACCGACCCCGCACGCGTGAGCGACTCATCCAAGGGCATCCTCGGCGATGCACGTGATCCGGACGTGCTCCGCGAGGCCGGCCTCTTCGATGCCCCTGCCGTGCTCATCACGACCCACGACGACAGCCTGAACATCTATCTGACGATCTATTGCCGGAGCGTCCGCCCCGACATCCAGATCATCAGCCGATCGACGCTGGAGCAGAACACCGAGATCATGCACCGCGCGGGCGCCGACATCGTCCACTCTTACGCCTCGATGGGCGCAATGAGCATCCTCAACCAGATCAAGGGCGACCGGATCGTCACCGTGACCGAGGGCCTCAACATCTTCCGCGTCAACGTGCCCAAGTCGCTCGACGGCAAGACCCTCGCGACCTGCGGCGTGCGACAACGCACCGGCTGCACCATCGTCGCGGCGCGCGATGCGAACAACGCGATGGCTGTCAATCCGCCCGCGAGCACCACGCTTGTCGCGGGGCACGAGATGGTGCTTGCCGGGAGCGAGGCGTCGCAGACCAAGTTTGCCGAGCAGTTCGGCGAGTAGTCGTGCACCGAACTATGGGCCCTCCGGGCCGCACCCGTCGAACACGGCGAGCTGGTCGAGCACGTCGAAGAAGTCCGTGCTGCCGCTCCCGTTGAGATCCCCGGCCTCGGCCCCGTTGTCCACAAGGCCGACGGTCCGCAGCAGGTCGCCGGTCGTCAGCACGCCGAACGGCGGGGCGACATCGGCCGGCTGGCACTCCACCGGGAGGTCAAGCCGGATGCCCGTGCGTGTCATCCGCAGGCCCACGCCGCCGGGCCGGAGGTCGTTGTAGTACACAAGAAGCTCCGTGTCGGCGAGGAACGCCTCGCCCTCGTGCCGGACAAGGTGAGGTGATGAAGGGTCGTCGATCCGCATCGCGAATCGTGTCGCGGGGTTGTCGTCGATGCCGTACAGCCAGATCTGGCTCTCGGTCACGTTCCCGCCGAAGACCGGCCCCTCGGCGTTCTTCAGGGTGAGCACGACGAACGACCGCCCGGCCGCGACGAAGGGCTCGGCGGACTGGATGTACGACATGCCGCTCTCCGGAGGCGGCGAGAGCACGGCGACTTGCTCCCAGTACGGCTCGGCTTGGCGGTACACCGCAAGGTCTCGTTCCTCGAGCGTTGCGATCATCATGAGCGAGCCGCCAAACTCCGGCGCGAGCCACGCGAATGGGTCGAACTTCACGCCGGCATCCTTCGTGATGACCTTGCGTTCGTCCGAGTCGGCGTCGACGAGCACAACCTCCCCGAAGTCGGTCACGTCGCCGATCGTGCTGGTCATGAACGACGTGCCCTTCGCCCAGCGGAAGCCCGCGGTGCCGGGCGAGAGCGCCGTCACGAGCCGGTCGGCGTTGGGCGCCGCGTCATCGAGGTACGCGATGTCGCGGTCGAGCGTGCCAGGCACGCCAAGGCCGTAGGTCACGTAGGTTGTTGCGGCGCCGGGGTTCTGGCTGGGCAACTGGTTCACGCGATCGAGCGCGAGGTCAGTCAGCGTCTCGACCTCGAATGCCGATCCGAAGCCGCCGAGCGGCACCGCCCGGTCGATGAGCACACGCGGACCGACGTTCGTGTTGTAGAAGATCGACCACCCGTCCGCGTCGATGCCGAACTCCGGCCCATTCCGGCTGATCTGGAGCGGCGACGCGTTCTGCGCCACCCGCCACTCGCGCCCGGCGCCCGCGACAAACAAACCGGTGCACGCATCCAGCCGACCGACCCAGACGTCCGCGTTGGTCTGGAAGACGATCAACCCTTCGTCTTGGTGTACCTCGTGATCGGCGTAGTTGTCGCCGAGATCCACATAGGACAGCGGGCCAGCTATCGCGTTCGACGCGTGGCACGCCGCAACCCCAACGCTTGCCGCACCGACGTAGACGGCCGGGCAACGAAAAGTACTGAAGCAGGCGGGCCGTTGGTCGGAGCGGAGGGCGCGGTATCTCATTCCAGCGAAACGACCGGCACCCCATGCGATTGCAGGCACGGCAGCGGACACGCGGAGCCAGCAGGCGATCTTGGGCAAAGCCACCCGGAAACGGCGGCGTCGCAAAGCGGGCGAAGGGACTCGAACCCTCAACATTCAGCTTGGAAGGCTGACGCTCTACCATTGAGCTACGCCCGCGGTCGACCGGTGGTCGGCATTAGAGTGTATCGCCAATCGCGCTTTCGAGGCGACGCGCTCGAATCGCCAGGAACATCGGGATCTCCCGGCGTGCCCGGTCCTCCGCTTCGGCGCGCGGCCCGGGCTCGCTCCGGCGATGGCTCGCCCACTCCTCGACGCGTTCCACCGCGAGCCCGGCGTCGGCAAGCGCGTTGAAGTAGGCCTGCACCGGGCGGTGGTACGTCCACGTTGTGACCTCCTCGGCGCCCGAAGACGCGGCGCCGGGGTTCATGGTCACCGGAATCTGCCGATCTGAAAGGTACGCCCAGACCCGACGCGACTGGCGGATCGTGCCGTCCCACGCCCAATCCGAGTGCTTCGGCACCCGGAAGCCCGGGTGCAGCACGACGAGCACCGCCGACCCGCCCACACGCAGGGCCTGGGCGATGCCCTCGACCACCGGCGCGAACGGCTCGATGTTCATCAGCGCCATGACGCACGTGGCACGATCAAAGCCCTGCAGCTTCGCGTCGATTGCGCGCGCATCGCCCACGTGGTACGCGATATCCGCCGGCCCGCGTGAGCGGGCAAAGTCGATCAGCCGCGGCGCGGCGTCGAGCCCGGTGAGCTCGCCGCCGCGCTCGGCGAGCAGTCGGCAGAGCTGTCCTTGCCCGCACGCCACGTCGAGCACGCGCTTGCCCTCGATGTTGCCGAGCAGCCCGAGCGTGCCGGGCAAGACGACCTCCGCGTACAGGTCGCTCGTACGCTCCTCGAGCAGCCGGTCGTACCACTTCGCGACATGGTCCCAGCCCATGTCGGTGGCTGCCACGTCGGCTGGACGATCATCCGCATGGTCTACCTGGGATACGTCCGCGCCTTTGTGAGTCTCCTGCGCAGCCGGGACTTGTGGAGCGGCCGCATCGAGGTGCGCCGCGTGCGGCGCCGCGGGATCGAGCGCGACCGGGCCGACCGCCTTCGGCTCAGCCGGTGTCGCATCGACCGGAACCTCGTCGGCCGGCTTGGCCGGCGTGGGCACCCGCGCGACGACGCGCGCGATCGCGGGCGGATCATCGAGCTGGAAGTGCGCAGCCTTGCCCGTCACGGGGTGGTTCAGCGTGAGCTCCGCGGCATGGAGGATCGCGGTCCGCCCACCGCCGCTTCCACGGGCGCGCTCCTCGGCGTAGCCCATCAGATCGAGCTGGGCCATCAGTTGCCCGGGCAGCCCGGGCGCGACGCGCACCCGCGCGTACACGCCGCCCTCCACACGCTGGATGAGGTTGACGTGCAGCGTGCCCTCGCGCGCCTGCCCGCGACCCTCGCCCCGGCTCGGCGCCACGGCGCTGTCCGTCGCGACGAGCCCCGCCGGCCCGCGGACCAGCCACGAGTTGAGCGACCTCGTCGGCGAGGCGTCCGCCGGCCAGTCGCCCGGAAGCAGCGCGCGATAGCGGAGGCGGGCAGTGCCCGATCGGAATTGCTCGCGCACCGCCTCACGCGCGGCGTCGTTGCGGGCGAACGCCACAAGCCCGGACGCGCCGGGCTCGATGTGATGGACGAACCACACGCGTGCCGGCAGGCCCTCGCGCGACAAGAACGTCCGCACGCTCGCGAGCAGATTCGGCACCGACGCGTGCTCACCCGGAGGCAGCGCGACCGGCAAACCCGGCGCCTTGTCGACGACGATCACGTCGTCATCCAGAAACACCACACGAGGCCGGGGCGCGGTGCGCAGAATGCCGCCATCCCGATCGTTGCGACCACCGCCCGGCCTGCCACGCCCGCGACCGGCAGCGCCGCGGAAGGGACCCTGGCTCTGACCACGATTGGGACCGCGACTGGGCCCCCGACTGGGACCGCGACCACCGCCACGGTTCGGACCGCGGCCGCCGGGGCGTCCGCCTCTGTTGTTCGGGGGCATCATGGGGGGTCTCAGTCAATTGGGTTTGGATGGCGAAGCGTCCGCGGGCACAGCATCCGCCAGCCGAAGCTGGCTCGCGATGACGTCCAGAAGGCGCTCAGCGAACGCTGCCTTGGCGAGAGCGCTTTCGGTTGCGAAGAGCTCCACACCCGCCGCGGAGATGATCGTTGCGTCGATCGAGTCGCTGTCCATCGTCTGGAGTGGATTCGCGACAATCAGGTCGGCCCCCTTGCGCGCGAGCTTCGCCCGAGCCGCGGCTGCGAGGCCCTCGGCGGGCTCTAAGGCGAACGCGACAGCAAGCCTCGGCCGACGCGCCCTCAGACAGACGGCCGCCAGCAGGTCCGGGGTCGCCTCCAGCTCGAGCGACATCGGCCCGCCGCGCTTGATCTTGCCCTGCACCGCTGTGCGGGGCCGAAAATCGGACACGGCCGCGGCCATAACTAGGGCGTCCGCTGAGCCGTCGAGGTCCGCGAGAAGGGCCTCGAGGTCGGCTGTGGTGCGGAACTGCTCGACCTGCACCCGCGGATCGGATGGCCGGGCCGCGTTGGGCCCCAGCATGAGCGTCACGTGCCAGCCCCGAACCGCGGCGGCATCGGCGATCGCCACGCCCATCCGGCCGGACGAGCGGTTCCCGAGGTACCGAACGTCGTCGATCGGCTCCTGCGTCGGGCCGGCCGTGATCGTGATGCGAGTGGGGGAGGCCATGATGGTGGGGTTGACTCGCAGATGGAACAGGCGGACGGAACTGTGCTGAGGCGGCACGTGACGCCGCCCCAGCAAAGGGCGGCGGGCGGTATCGGGCAATCAGCCCTCCCAAGCCGCAGGGAGGCGGGCACGCCGCGGCGACGGCTGGCTCACCCGCACACACCAAACCGGCCCCAACGGCGGCCCGACGCCAGCCCAAGGACGGCCCAGAGCCCGCATTGGGTGTAGTCTACCGTTCCACACGCCCCGCCCAGCGGGGCGTGGCACCCGAATTCGTGACGCTCGCGCGCACAAGCACGCGCGATACAGGGCCAGTGCGCCCGGAGGATGACCCCGACCATGGCACGATCGCGCAGGAAGATCGGCGAGATCCTCATCAAAATGGGCGTGAGCAACGAGGAGCAGGTCACCAAGGCCCTCACGCTCGCCAAGGGCTCCGGCAAGCGCATCGGGGAGGCGATGGTCGAGGCCGGCTTCGCGACCGACGATGACGTCGCCAAGGCGCTCGCCCACCAGTACGGGCTCGAGTTCGTCGACCTCGCCGACCCCAAGCAGAGCGCGAGCGTCGACCTCAAGCTGATCCCCGAAGAAATCGCCAAGAAGCACCTCGTGCTGCCCGTGGGCAAGTCGGGCAACCGCCTCCAACTGCTCATCAGCGATCCGCTGGACCTCGAGCTGCTTGACATGCTCCGGTTCCGCCTCAACGCGGATGTCGACCCCAAGCTCGCCCCCCAGTCGCGCATCAAGGCCTTCCTCGACGGCCAGGGCGACACGCCCAGCAGCGCCCCGCGCATGGTCGACGAGGGCGAGAGCCTGCTGACCGACTCGATCGACAAGTCCGTCGACGTCTCGGTGGACAAGTCCGTCGACAAGTCGATCGATGTCGCCTCCGAGCAGGCGCCGATCGTCAAGCTCGTCAACCGCATCCTCATCGAGGCGGTCAAGATGCGTGCGAGCGATATCCATATCGAGCCCATGGCCGACCGCGTCCGCCTCCGCTACCGCGTGGACGGCGTCTGCATCGAGCGCGACAACCTGCCCAAGCGCATGCAGAACGCGATGCTCAGCCGATTCAAGCTGATGTCCGGCGTGAACATCGCGGAGAAGCGCATCCCGCAGGACGGGCGAATCAAAATCCCCGTCGACGAGACCGACATCGACTTCCGCGTCTCGGCCTGCCCCGCCTACCACGGCGAGAGCATCGTGCTCCGTATCCTCCGACCCGACGCTGTTCGCATCGGCCTCGTGAATCTCGGCTTCGAGCCCGACCAGCTCGACGTGTTCAACAAGATCATCCGGCGGCCCAACGGCATCTTCCTCGTGACGGGCCCGACCGGCTCGGGCAAGACCACGACGCTCTACTCCGCCCTCGACGTGCTCAACCGCCCCGATCGCAAGATCATCACAGCCGAGGACCCCGTCGAATACAACTTCGAGGGCATCAACCAGTGCCAGGTCCGCGACTCGATCGGCCTGACGTTCCCCTCGATCCTCCGCTCGATGCTCCGCCAGGCGCCGAACATCATCCTCGTCGGTGAGATTCGAGATAAGGAAGTGGGCGAGATCGCGATCCAGGCCGCCCTGACGGGTCACTTGGTGTTCTCGACCCTTCACACGAACGACGCGCCGAGCGCCATCACGCGTCTGATCGACATGGGCATCAAGCCCTTCCTTGTCGCGTCGTCAATCCAGGCGGTCATGGCCCAGCGACTCATCCGCGTGCTCTGCCCGCAATGCAAGGCGCCCGACGAGGATCCCGATCCGAAGTACCTCGCGCTGGTCGGGCTCACCAAGGACGAAGCCATGGGCAAGGCCCTCAAGCCCGTCGGCTGCCCGAACTGCAACGGCACGGGATACAAGGGCCGAAAGGGCGTCTTCGAGATGATGCTCATGGACCCCACCCTCCGCGACCTCGCCTTTAACCGAGCGCCGGTTGAGCAGATCCGCAAGGCCGCGCTCGAGGGCGGCATGCGCCCCCTCGTGGGCGACGGCAAGCTCAAGGTGCTCAACGGCGTGACCTCGGCTGCCGAGATTGCCCGCGTCGCACAGGCCGAGGGACACTAACCACGACCCACGCGTCCAGCCCCCGAAAGACCGCGACGCCGACGAATGCAAACCGGGCGACCAACGCCCGACGACCACCCCCCGGAGCACGACATGTCCACCATGCAAATCGATCGCCTGCTCGACACCGTCGTCAAGCTCGGCGGCAGCGACCTGCACCTGACCGTCGGCCGCCAGCCGACCATCCGCCTCCACGGCCACCTGCGCAACCTGCAGACCAAGGTCCTCGAGTCCGACGACATGGTCGCGCTGATGAAGTCCATCACGCCCGAGCGCAACCAGCAAGAGCTCCAAGAGGAGGGCGGCACCGACTTCGGGTTTGCCTACGGCGAGGCCGCCCGCTTCCGCGTGTCCGTGTTCAGGCAACGCGGCGACCTCGCGATCGTGCTCCGGCAGATCCCGAACAAGCTGCTCACGTTCGACCAGATCGGCCTGCCCGAGATGGTCCGCGAGCTGATCCGCCGGCCGCGCGGCCTCTTCCTCGTGACGGGCCCGACCGGCTCGGGCAAGACCACGTCGCTCGCGACCATGATCGACCACATCAACATCAACATGGATCATCACATCATCACGATGGAAGATCCGATCGAGTACTACCACAAGCACAAGAAGTCGATCGTCAACCAGCGCGAGATCGGCAACGACGTGCCCGACTTCGCCGAGGCCCTCCGCCGGGCCCTCCGCCAGGACCCCGACGTGATCCTCGTCGGCGAGATGCGAGACCTTGAAACGATCGAGGCGGCGGTCCGAGCCGCCGAGACGGGCCACCTCGTGTTCGGCACGCTCCACACCACGGGCGCCGCGAAGACGATCGACCGCCTAGTTGACGCCTTTCCGGTCACCCAGCAGAACCAGATCCGCGTCCAGCTGTCCACC
>CAYQAD010000091.1:0-9374 GCA_964415125.1 uncultured Phycisphaeraceae bacterium
CGGCACTCGTCGTCGCGGGCGTCGTCGCGTTCTACGCCGTGTTTTGGTGAGGGCCGGTCTTTGCGGGCCGAGCGCCCGCGCCCAGCCGGCTCGCCGCTCGCACGGCGTCTGGCATGAACCCAGCGCTTCGCGACGAAGGGAGATCGCATGAGGCCGCCATCGCAGATCGTCGACGCGCTCGTTGCCCAAGGCGCGGTCACGGTCGTGCGGGTCCGCGACCCGGAGGCCGTGCAATGGCTCGCCGCGGTGCTGCGTGACGCCGGGCTCGACGCCCTCGAGATCACCATGACGGTCCCCCATGCAACCGAGCAGATCCGCCGACTTGTGGACGCGATCGGCCCGGATCATCTCGTGGGCGTCGGCTCGGTGCGGACGCCCGAGCAGGCCGAGGCGGCGATCGATGCCGGGGCGGCGTACGTCGTCAGCCCGATCCTCGATGCCGAGGTCGTGCGAACCGTGAAGGCCCGCGGCGTGCCCGCGATGCCGGGCTGCCTGACGCCGACCGAGATCCACGCGGCGTTGCGGGCCGGCGCGGACGTGGTCAAGGTCTTCCCCGCCGACGCGGTCGGCATGGGGTTCCTCAAGGCGGTCCTCGCGCCGATGCCCGACCTCCGCCTGATGCCGACGGGCGGCGTGACGTGTGAGAACGCCGGGGAGTGGCTCGCCCACGGCGCCGCGCTGGTCGGCGTCGGCAGCTCGCTCGTGCCGGGGAGCGCTGTCGCGAGCCGCGACGCCGAGGCAATCCGCACGCGTGCGATGACTTTGCGCGCGTCGATCGACACGACGCGTCACGGCGAGGCGAGGGAGCAGGCATGAACGGTGAGCTTCCATCACGAGCGGTGACGTTTGGCGAGATCATGCTCCGGCTCTCGACGCCGGGGTTTGAGCGGTTCGTGCAGGCGTCGAGCTTCGACGTGACGTACGGCGGCGGCGAGGCGAATGTCGCGGCGAGCCTGGCGCAGTTCGGCATCGATGCCGCGTTCGTCTCAAGGGTGCCCGACCACCAGATCGGGCAGGCGGCGATCAACCATCTGCGGCGATTCGGGGTCGATACGTCGCTTGTGCTCCGCGGTGGCCCGCGGCTGGGCACGTACTTCCTCGAGACCGGCGCGAGCCAGCGACCCTCGGCCGTCATCTACGATCGAGCGCACTCGTCGATCACGTCGCTCGATCCGAGGGAACTCGACCCAGCCGCGATCTTCGACGGCGCCCGGTGGTTCCACTTCACCGGGATCACGCCGGCCCTTGGCCCCGGCCCGGCCGCGGCGGTGGAGATGCTTGCCCGCGAGGCGCGGGCGCGCGGCGTGCGCGTGAGCTGCGACCTGAACTTCCGGGCAAAGCTCTGGACCGAGGACCAGGCGCGGGCCGTCATGACGCCCCTCATGGCGCAGGTCGATGTCTGCATCTGCAACGAGGAGGACGCGGACCGATGCCTCGGGGTCGCCGCGGAGAACACGGACGTGGCGCGCGGCTCGCTCGATGTCGCGGCGTACGGTCGGCTCGCGACACGGCTTCGGGATGACTTCGGATTCGACACCGTCGCGATCACGCTGCGCGAGAGTATCTCGGCGACGCGCAACCGCTGGTCGGCATTGATTGCGGACCACGCCACCGCGTCGACGCCGAAGCACTCGGCGGTGCACGACATCCACATCATCGATCGCGTCGGTGGCGGCGACTCGTTCGCGGCGGGCCTGATCGCCAAGCTCATCGAGGGTGCTCCGGCGGGCGACGCGGTCGAGTTTGCCGTCGCGGCGTCGTGCATGAAGCACACGATTCCGGGCGACTTCAACCACGTCACGCGTGCCGAGGTGGAACGCATGGTGTTGTCGGGCGGGACGGGTCGTGTCGAGCGTTAGTCTGTCGCGCGGGTCTTGGGCGCTGCGCGCGTCCGGCGCGCGTCGCCATGATGCCTTGGCGCGTGTGCCGAAGGGAACACCTCGCGACGTCCACTGTCGCGGGAACGATTTGGATTGATCTTGGAGAGTGCCAATCGATGCCGAACTGGACCGACGACCGCGAGATGTTTGACCTTGCCCGGCGCGAGCTGTTCTCGGCGGTCATTGGCGACGTGATGGACCTGATGGGCCACACGCGGCAGTTTCTGCCGCCGCGTGTGCAGCCGTTGCGTGACGACATGGTCGTGGTCGGCCGCGCGATGCCCGTGCTCGAGGCGGACGACGTGGGCGGCGAGGAGCCGGGTCGGGCCAGCAAGACGCTGTCGCAGCCCTTCGGGCTCATGCTGGCGGCGCTCGACGATCTGAGGCAGGACGAGGTGTACGTCTGCACAGGCGCCTCGCCGACGTACGCGCTCTGGGGCGAGTTGATGAGCACCGCGGCGCGCAATCGCGGGGCGGCCGGTGCCGTCGTGAATGGGTGGTCGCGCGACACGCGGGGCATTCTCGCGCTTGGTTTTCCGACGTTCTCGTACGGGCGGTATGCCCAGGACCAGAGGCCGCGGGGCAAGGTCGTCGACTTCCGATGCCCGATCGACATCGAGGGCGTCCGCGTTGCCCCCGGCGATATCGTCTTCGGCGATCTCGATGGCGTGTGCGTCATCCCGAAACGCATCGAGGTGGAGGTCTTCGAGCGTGCCCTCGAGAAGGCGCGCGGTGAGCGCGAGGTCTTCGACGCGATCTCCGGCGGCATGCTCGCCCAAGAGGCGTGGGACAAGTTCGGGATCATGTGATGGAACACCCTTGATGGCACATCATGCGGCACGATTAATGCTCGACGTCGGCTGCACGCTCGGTGAAGGACCGACGTGGTGGGATGGCGCGCTCTGGTTTGTCGACATCGAAGCAGGCACCCTGCATCGCTTCGATCCCGTGGCGAACGCGCACCGTGCTTACGAGTTGGGCGGCCGGGTCGGCTTCGCAGTGCCGACCCAGGACAACGCGTGGGTCATCGGACAAGACGCATCGGTTGCGCGGTGGCGAGCCGACGACGCGGCGGCCGAGGTCCTGCGCGAGGTCGAGGCGCACGAGCTCGGCACGCGGCTGAACGATGGCAAGTGCGACCCGCGCGGGCGGCTGTACGCCGGCACGATGCACCTGCAGGCTGAGGCGGGGCGCGGCACGCTGTATCGCGTCCATCCCGACGGCCAAGCCGACGGGGTGCTCACCGGCGTCACGATCTCGAACGGCCTCGCGTGGGACGCGGGCCGCGGCGCGATGTACTACATCGACACCGCGGCCGGCACGATCGATCGCTTCGATTGGGACGCCGAGACCGGCGCGATCTCGGGACGCACGCCGATCGCTACGCCCACGAGCGGCGCCCCCGACGGCATGTGCATCGATCGCGAGGGGTTGCTGTGGGTCGCGCTGTGGGGCGGCTCGCGCGTTGCCAGAATCGATCCGGCGACCGGCGCCGAGGTGGATGCCATCGCGCTGCCCTGCCCGCATGTCACGTCCTGTTGCTTCGGTGGTGAGGATCTCGGCGAGCTCTGGATCACCACCGCGCGCTATGGCATGAGCGACGAGCAGCTCGAGAAGTGCCCCGAGGCGGGCGGCCTGTTCATGGCGCGTCCCGGCGTGCCCGGGCGGCCGCCCACACCCATGCAATCCGGTATGCAATCCAACGCGTCGGGCTCGGCGTGGGGAGATCGCGATGCGCATTGAAGACGTCAGCGTGTGGCTCGTTGAGGGCATCAAGTACAACTGGACGATGCTCCGGATCACAACGGATACGGGCCACACGGGCGTGGGCGAGTCCACGAACTGGCCGGGCAGCCCGATCATCCAGGCGGCGACCCGCCACGTCGGCGAGCGCGTCATCGGCCTCGACCCGATGCGGACCGACTTCATCTGGACGAAGCTCTACCGCGACCTGAACTGGATCGGCCCGTATGGCGCGAGCATGTGCGCGATCTCGGGGCTCGACATGGCGCTGCTCGACCTCAAGGCGAAGGTGCTCGGTGTTCCGATGTACGAGCTCCTCGGCGGGGCGTACCGAACGCGCATCAAGCTCTATGCCAACTACTGGTTCACGCGGGGTGACCACTCGCCCGAGGCGTACGCCGAGCAGGCGCGGCGCGTGGTCGACCTGGGCTTCACGGCGCTGAAGTTCGACCCCTTCGCGCACGTGAACTATCTCTACGGCGACGACCTGGCCGATGATCTCTCGCTCACGCCGGCGCAGCAGGATCGGGCGCTGGAAGTCGCGGCTGCCGTCCGCGCCGCGATCGGGCCCGACGTGGCGATGATGATCGAGACCCACGCGATGCTCAACGGCGAGGTGGCGGTCAAGATGGCCAATCGGCTCGCTCCGCTCGGCATTACCTGGTACGAGGAGCCGGCCGGGCCCGAGAACGCCGAGACGCTCGCGGCGCTTCGGCGTCGCCTGCCGTCCGATGTCCCGATCTGCGTCGGTGAGCGGCACTACACGCGCTTTGGGTTGCGCGACGTGCTCGAGCGGCACGTGTGCGACGTGGTCATGCCCGACATCACACGCTGCGGCGGCCCGTCGGAGATGAAGCGGATGGCAACCATGGCCGAGGCGTACAACACGCTCATCGCGCCCCACAACCCCAACGGCCCGCTCAGCACGCTGGCGAGCGCGCACGTCTGCGCGGCACTGCCGAACTTCTTCCGCTGCGAGTTCATGCTCAACGACGTGCCCTGGCGGGACACGGTCATCACCGAGCCGCTCGATGTGCGGGACGGCTTCCTGCATCTCTCGGACCGCCCCGGGCTCGGTGTCGACCTCGTCGTCGACGAGATCGAGCGGCATCCCGGCGTGACCGACATGAACGAACGCGAGAACTTCTATGTCTGAACACGCCCCATCCGAACACGCTCCGTCTGCGTCCGATGGTTTCCAAGCGTGCGGGCATGGTGCCCGCGGGTGCGAAGTTGGGGCCGGGCGAGAGGTAATGCGATGCCGCTAGAGATCGACCTTTCCGGGAAGGTGGCGCTGGTCACGGGCACGACCGATGGCATCGGGCTCGGCATCGCGCGCGTGCTCGCCGAGGCCGGCTGCGACATCGCGGGCTGCGGCCGGAGCGAGCCCGGGTCGGAGCGTGCGATGGAGTTCGAGTCGAGCGTCCGCGACCGCGGCCGGCGGGTTGTGTACGAGGCGGTCGACATTAGCACGCAGGACGGTCCCGCGCGGCTCGTGGAAGCCGCGACGACTCAGCTCGGCGGAATCGATCTGGTTGTGTCCAACGCGGGGCGCAACATCTTCGACGGCGTCGATGGCACGTCGGAGAATCGGTGGCGGGACTGCATCGACCTCGATCTGGCTTCGCACTGGCGCCTCGCCAAAGCGTCCCGGGAGCATCTGGCGCGGCGTGAGGCGCCCGTGTTCATCATCATCGGGTCCAACCACGCGTACAGCACGCTTCCCGGGTGCTTTCCGTACAACGTCGCGAAGGCGGGGCTCGTCGCGATGGCCCAGTCGCTCGCGCTCGAGTGGGGGCCGAGCGTCCGCGCCGTGTGCATCGCTCCGGGCTTTATCGACACGCCCGGCGGCGACGCGTGGTTCGCCACCTTCGACGACCCCGAGGGCAAGCGTCACGAGGTCGAGCAGGCCCACCCGGTCGGGCGCATCGGGACGCCCGAGGAGATCGGCGGCCTGTGCGCATTTCTCGCGAGCCCGTACGCGGCCTTCATCTCGGGAAGCACCATCCTCGTCGACGGCGGCCACGCCGCCCACATGGGCTGGTAGCCCTTGCCTCCGCGGCTGCGCGTGGCTGTCCCAGGCACATGACGGCTGGTCGGGCGTGTGTTGCGGTTTCTGTGGCGGCGCTGCGCGAACCGGGCGGTCGGCCGGCCGTACGGGATTCGCAGCGTCGCCGGCCAGCACTACACTATCGGACGGTGCAAGGCCTGAAGACACCCCGCGTGCCGGTTGCCGCGGGCATGTTTCGGCTGGGCGGTCGCTTGGCGAGGGTTTCTTGCCGACAGGTGGTTCGAGACGCGGCCTCCCGAAGTGGGGCGGCCGCCGACCAGGAGGACTTCATGATCTCTCGCCGGACCCGATTCTCTCAGTCTGCCGCCCGACGACTCGCCCCGATCGCGGTGGCTTCATCCGTCGCGGCTGTGTCTGTGACGGCCCTGCCCGCGATTGCCCAAGACGCGGGCGGCACGCCGACGACGCCCACGCGCCAGCCGAGCGCCGCGGCACTGCCGGAGGCGACCGTGCTCTTCCAGCGGCATGCCGACACGGTGGGCGGCATGGAGGCGCTCGACGCCTTCGACTCGCGGCTGTTGACCGGTTCGTTTAAGGGTGCCGATGGCATGTCGGCGTTCGTGACCATGTACTACGAGAAGCCCGAGCGGTTCGCTGTGGTCCTCGAGATCCCGGGCATGGGCACGATCAACACGGTGTACGACGGGGAGATCGGCTGGCGGCAGGTTGGGGCGAACGTCCAGCTCGTCGAGGGGCCCGAGCTCGTCGACCTGATCGAGTCCGCGGACTATTACGGCGAGGTCAACTGGAAGAGCCGCTACCGCAACATCCGCACCGTCGAGGTGGGGGCGCTCGAGGGCGTGCAGACCTACCGCGTCGCGTACGAGTCCGTGCTGGGCAAGCGGGGCTTCCACTTCTTCAACGACGAGACGGGCCTGTTCGTCGGCACGCAGACCACCGCCGCCATGGAGGAGGGGCAGCAGGCGATCTTCGTGCGGTTCGACGATTTCGAGGAGCACGACGGCATCCTCATGCCCATGAAGATCATCCAGCAGCTCCCGGGCAACGAGGTCTCGACCTTCAGCTTCAACGCGGTGGATCACGAGACCAAGCGTCCCGACCTGCTCGCCCGGCCCGCCGAGCTCAAGCGCTTGCTCGCGGCACGCAAAGACCGCGAGAGCTCGTCGGGCGACGAGTAGCCCCGAGCCGCCCGAGGCTCATCGGCCCTTGCAGGTGCACGCCGTGCCGAACTTTCGGCAGATGGGGTGCTCGCCGTCGTTGCCACGCGCGGGGCAGGCACGGCGACCGTGGAAGATCAGCATGTGCGAGGCGTCGCACCACGCGTCGCGTGGGAGCAGCGCCATCAGATGGCGCTCGATCATCGGCACCGTCATGCCCGGCTCGACGAGCCCGAGCCGCTCGGCCAGGCGCTGCACGTGCGTGTCGACGACGAAGCCGACGTTGATGCCGTAAATGTTCCCGAGCACGACGTTCGCGGTCTTGCGCGCCACGCCGCGGAGCGTGAGCAGCTCCTCCATGGTTTGTGGGACCTCGCCTCCGAACTGCTCGACGAGCGTGGTCATCGCCGCGTGGATCGCCTTGGCCTTGTTGCGATAGAGCCCGATGGTCTTGATGTGCGGTTCGATCTGCTCGGGGCTCGCCGCGGCGTAGTCCGCGGGCGTCGGAAACGCCGCGAAGAGGCCCGGCGTCGCTCGGTTCACGCCCTGGTCGGTCGACTGCGCCGAGAGAATCGTGGCGATCAGCAGCTCGTGCCCGCAGGTGTGGTCAAGCTCGCAGTGCGCGTCGGGGTGGTGCTCGCGGAGCGCATCGAGCAGGCGGCGCGCCCGCCGCTTCGCCGCCGGCTCGACCTGCGGCAGCGCGAACGGGATGTCGCGCAGCCCGCGCGGGTTCGTCGGCGTGCGAGACTTCGGCGCGGGCATCACGCCCCCCCCTTGCCCGAGGCAAGCGCGGGCGTTTCGAGCCGCGGTATCGGTGCAGCGCCGGCGGCACGGGTCGCGTCGCCTCTGGCGATCGACCAGACCGCGACCAGCAGGCTGGCAAGCGTCAGCAGGGCGAGTGCTGTGTACAGGTTGCTCGCGGCGCCGTGGTAGGCGCCGAAGTCGGCCGCGAGCCGCTCGGCACGTCCGGTGTCTCCGGCGGCGGCCGCCTCCCAGTATCCGCGCAGCGGCGCGTTCATCCGCGGCGCGAGGTAGAAAAAGAGCACCGCGAGCAGCGTCGCCGCGCCGCCGGTGAAGACAACGCGCAGGAGCGTCGACACGCGTCGCGCCGGCAGCCCCAGCAGTATCGTGCCGACGAGTGTCGCCACGGCAACGATCGCCGCGGCGAGCTGCACCGCGTCGGCGATCAGGAACCCCCTCGCGGCGATACGACCCGCGCCGAGTCGCCAGTGCTCCCCGCCGTACTCGGGGTAGGCCCCGAGCGTGGGCTCGAGCGATCTCATCTCGGGAAAGACCAGGGCCGCGGTGAGCCCGGCCCCGACCACAGCCGCGAACCAGACGGCCAGCGCCGCGGCGTGGGCAAGCTCGCAAAGCCTCCGACCGAGGGGCAGACCAAGGTGCGTGATGTCGGTCTGGCCGCGGGCGGACCGGCGTGCGTGTGCCATGACGGGATCGTAGAGCGCCCGATCGCCGGAACCTTTGCCCGCCCGCCGCCCGGGCCCGTTCTGGCCGGCCTCGAGCCGTTGTCGGCGACGCGGCGAGCGCGCAATGATCCGTCATGCTCGAGCCACTCGCGATGTCGGTCTCCACAGCGGGCTTCCCGCGAGAAATCGGCGTGCGCGAGCAGGTCGCCTGGCTCGCCACGCTCGGCGTCCGGGCGGTCACGCTCGACGCCGGCGTGCTCCGCGCTCGGGACTTGGATCGGTCGGCCCGGCGTGATGTCGCCTCGATGCTCCGCCGTGCCCAGCTCGAGCTCGCGGGCATCGACGCGTGGATTCCCCCCGAGCACTTCGAGCGGTCCGAGACGGCCGATCGAGCGATCGCCGCGGTGGTGGGGGCGTGCGAGCTCGCCGCAGAAGTCGCGCCCCTCGTCGGCGGCCGATCGCGTGCGGTGGTTTCGATCATGCTGCCGGGCGAGGGCGCAGGCGATGCCGCCCGCGCCGTGGCCGCGGCGGCGGAGCGTACCGGCGCGATCCTCGCCGACCATGCCTGGCCTTCGCCCTTGCGTGACGGCATCGGTGTGGGCATCGATCCCGCAGCCGTGCTCATGGGCGGCGGAGATCCGGCGTCGGCGACGAGCAGCGCCGAGTCGATCGCGTCGGCTCGACTGAGCGATGTGTCCGCGCACGGCCGGATCGCGGTCGGCGATCGCGGCGGTCGGCTCGACCCGCTCGCCTACCAGATCGCGCTCTCGACCGCGGGGTACGCGGGCCACGTCGTCGTCGACGTCCGCGGCGTCGCGGACGCGGCGCACGCGATCCGCGAAGGGCTCGACGCCTTCACCCCGCTCGGATGAACGGCACGGGCTCGGCGTCGGCACGCAGATACAGCGGGTGCCTCGGCTCGCCGAGGGCCGTCATGCCCAGGCAGTAGGGGCGGCGATCCTTGAGCAGCTTCACGACCGCGTCGCTGCGATTGAGGTGCGACCCGTGCGCACCCCAGCCGAACACGACTCGGCTCGCGCGAAGGCACGCGGCGCGGATCGCCCGGTCGTTCTCGGGGCCGACGGGGTCGGCGACCGCGAGCATGTCTGCTGGCTTCGTCGCCCGGTAGGCAAAGATG
>CAYQAD010000092.1:0-9299 GCA_964415125.1 uncultured Phycisphaeraceae bacterium
CCACGAGCTCATCGCCGAGGGGCTCGACTGGACGCTGAGCGTCTTCGTCGACAACGCGGGCATCGTGCGCTTCGACGACGACACCGCCGTGTGCATCAAGGTCGAGACGCACAACCGCCCCTCGGCGCTCGAGCCCTACGGCGGCGCGGCGACAGGCATCGGTGGATGCATCCGCGACATCATCGGCACGGGCCTGGCCGCCAAGCCCATCGCCAGCACCGACACCTTCTGCGTCGCCCCCCCCACCACGACCGACGTGCCCGCCGGCTGCCTGCACCCCAAGCGCATCCTCACCGAGGTCGTCGCGGGCGTGCGCGACTATGGCAACCGCATGGGCATCCCCACGCTCCACGGCTCGGTGCATTTCGACGAGCGCTACATCGGCAATCCGCTCGTGTACTGCGGCTGCATCGGCGTGATGCCAAGCGATCGCATCGAGGGCGACGCGCAGCCGGGCGACCTGATCGTCGCCTTGGGCGGCCGGACCGGCCGTGATGGCATCCACGGCGCGACCTTTTCCAGCGCCGAGCTGACCGACAGCCACGCCGACGAGTTCAGCCACGCCGTGCAGATCGGCAACGCGATCGAGGAGAAGCGCGTGCTCGACGCGATCCTCGCGGCACGCGACCAGCACGACGGGCCGCTGTTCACCGCGATCACCGACTGCGGCGCCGGCGGCTTCAGCAGTGCCGTCGGCGAGATGGGCGAGAAGATCGGGGCCGACGTCCGCCTCGATCGCGCGCCGCTCAAGTACGACGGCCTCACGTACACCGAGATCTGGATCAGCGAAGCACAAGAGCGCATGGTCCTCGCCGTGCCCGCCGACAAGCTCGATCGCCTCAGAGCCGTCTGCGACGCAGAGCACGTCGAGGTCGCGGTGCTCGGCACCTTCGGGACCGAGGGCGCGGAACTGATCCTGCGCTACCACGAGCACGAGGTCGGCCGCCTGCCCATGAGCTTCCTGCACGACGGCATCCCGATGCCGACGCGCGAAGCGCGGTGGGAGCCGCCGATGCCCGCGACCCACACCACGGGCAGCGCGCCGGCGATCGGCGACGCCCTGCTCACGCTGCTGGGCGACCCGAACATCGCGAGCAAGCACGCGATCATCCGGCAGTACGACCACGAGGTGCAGGGGAACACCATCGTCAAGCCCCTGATGGGCCCGCTGCGCCGGGGCCCGAGCGACGCGGCGGTCATCCAGCCCGTGCCGGGGCGCGATCGCGGGCTCGCGATCTCGTCGGGCCTCGCCACGGGTGTGGGTGATCCGCGGGCCGGCGGCGACGCGTACCTCATGGCGCTCGCCGCGATCGACGAGGCGATCCGCAACCTAACCTGCGGCGGCGCGGACCCTGCGCAAGTCGCGATCCTCGACAACTTCTGCTGGCCCTCGTGCGAGAAGCCCGCGAACCTCGCCTCGCTCACCCGCGCCTGCATCGGCTGCTACGACGGCGCGAAGGCCTACCGCACGCCGTTCGTGTCCGGCAAGGACTCGCTCAACAACCAGTTCACCACGCAGGACGGCCGAACGATCGAGATCCCCTGCACCCTGCTCATCACGGGCATGGGCATCGTCGAATCGCTCGACCACTGCGTCACCAGCGACGCCAAGACGCCCGGCAACGTGCTGCTGCTCATCGGCGAGACAAGCGACGCGATGGGCGGCTCGCTCTACCGCGCGATCTACGACGCGAGTGCTGGCACGCTCGTGGTCCCGGCTGTCGACCTCGAGCGCGGCCCGGCCACCGCACGCGCGGTGCACGCGATGATCCGCGATGGGCTCGTGCGCTCGGCCCACGACTGCTCCGACGGCGGGCTGCTCTGCGCGATCGCCGAGATGCTGATCGCCGGCTCGACGCCGAGCGCTCCGATCGGCGCCACGGTCGATCTCGCGTCCGTCCACGCCGACCCGGCGGTCGCCGCGTTCGCCGAGTCGCCCTCGCGCTACGTCATCGAGGCGACCCCGGACGACGCCGCCCGCATCATCCAAGAGCACGGCCATCTCGGCGTCCGCACCGTTGCAACGCTCGACGATGCCGGCACGCTCTCCGGCGGCTGGACCTCCGCTCCGATTCCAATAGAAACACTTGCCTCCGCCTGGCGTGCACCGCTGGACTGGTAGGTGTCCTTGCACACACCTCGGTGTTTCGGTCCAATACGGACCCCGCGCGTGCGTGCTCCGCGTGGGGTGTTGTCTACCCCCCAAGAGACCGAGGAGCACGCCATGACCACCTCCGCCCGCCGGCACGCACGCCGCATGTCCCCCAGCAACCCCACACTCTGCGAGCACCTCGAGCAGCGCGTGGTCCTCACCGGCGGCTTCAGCGTCGACCTTTCCTACGTCGGCGGCAACTTCGACTTCGGCACGTCCTTCTACGACTATGACTCGGGCACGGGCAACCTGAACTTCTCCAACAGGCTCGGCACCGGCGGGTTCGGCTCGCTCGACTTCACCGGCTTCGACTTCGGCGGCGCGAGCAACAAGAACTCGCTCGCCGCCACCTACAGCGGCAGCGCGACGGCAACCTTCGACAACCAGGTCGGCGCGGGCTTCAACACCGGCGAGCTCGGCTACCTCTACGAGTGGAACAACACCGGCACCGACTTCCGCTTCAGCCTCTTTATGGACCAGGCGACCGGCCTTGTCGCGGGCGACCGCGATGGCAGCTACACGTCGTCCGGCATGCTCTTCAACGACACCACCAGCACGCCGACGATGCACGGGTTCACAAGCGACATCAACATCAACGGCACCGCCGTCACCGGCGCGATCAACGGCGACTTCGGCAGCTTCCCAGCGAACTACCTCATCGACTCCGAGTTCCCCGACGGCTTTACCGCACTCGACAACGATGCCCGCCTGCTCTTCGGCGGCCTCGCCCTCCAGGCCTTCGGCGCCGAGCTCGACATCGCCGACGGCTTCCGCTCGATCTCCTACGGCTTCCGCGAGGGCACCGGCTTCATCACCGAGGATTTCGAGGGCAAGACGATCTCCGGCGTGCTGTATAGCTCGATCGGAAGCCGCTTCGATCAGGGGGTCGCCGAGAGCTCCTCGACACTCCCCGTCACGATCCGCCTCCGCCAGGGCGGCCAGGCCGAGATCTTCGACAGCGACGCGTTCTACGACGCGATCGGCTCCAGCACCGATCCCGGGCAGGGCGAGCTCGGCACCTACCGCTACGAGTTCGGCAAGCTCGTCGTCGTCGCCGCCGATGGCACGGAGCTCGAGTTCGCCGTCAACGGCGACATGACCGCCTTCACGCCCACCGGCATCTTCGACGGCCCGACCGACATGGACGGCGACCAGGTCTTCGGCGCGTTCTCCACCGTGATGACCGGCGAGAACCTGCCCACGATCACGCCGCCCGCGTTCGGCCTCACGATGATCACCCAGTCGCTCGTCTCGTACGACGAGGCGACCGACTCCACACGCCTCGCGCTCTTCGGCGCCGATGGCGAGACGCCGCTCCAGAACGACCTGTCGGTCACGTTCACCTCCAAGCCCGTCTCGTGGGCCAAGTCCGACGCCAGCGGCTACTGGGTCGCCGGGCAGACCGCCGGCGGGTTTGTCATGTGCGAGTTCGGCCTGGGCTTCGACGCCATCCAGATGATCAACGCCACCGACGACACCGGCGGCACCAACTTCAACGCTCACGGCTTCACGCAATCATGGCTCGGCCAGCGCGCGAGCTTCACCGGCTTCGACACCGCCGGCGACCCGATCAGCTACACCTGGAGGCCCATCGACACCGACACGTCGTTCTCCGGCGAGGTCTCCTACGAGAACATCGGCGACGACCTGCGCTCCAACGGCGAGGCCATCCCCACGCCCGACGCCGGCTCGCACACCCACGAGACCAACTGGGGCACCAAGATCCTCACCTTCACGGTCGACGGCAAGACCACGACCGTCTGGGCACCCGAGGGCCTGCGCTACTTCGTCACCGACATCCAGGAGGAAGCCGGCAACGACACGCGCGACCTCACCGGCGACATCAAGACCGTCAGCGCCGACTACGGCACGATCACCATCACCGGGCTCGACACCACGGGCCGTCTCGCCTCCTACTGGTGGCACGTGACCAACCGCGATTGGCGGTACGCGAGCATCGGGCAGGACGCCGGCGCACCGCAGGCCGCCGCGGGCTCGATATCGTCGTACTTCGACGCCCGCGACAACTCCATCAACCACTACTACGTCGACGACGACATCGAGACCGGGTACAACCTCCGCTGGCAGCCGAGCAGCGACATCTGGATCAACTACGACCTGAGCGAGGCGTACCCCAGCGGGTTCACCGAGCTCGTCCCGATGTTCATGGTCGCCGAGAACTACCGCCTCGAGCCGCAGCTGTTCGGCTGGGTCGGCATGGGGCTCGACGACCAGATCCTCTGGGGCGACCTCGACGACGGCGACGAGTTCGGCATCGACGACAACGGCACGCCGAACGACCCATCCGATGACCTGGGCCAGCTCGCCCTCGAGATCCGCCGCACGTTCTAGGTTTCGAGGGTCATCTCGATCATCTCACCGCGGAAGTGAACCGCGCGTCAGGACCTGTCCGCCAGGCCGCGCTCGATCCGCGCGAGCGTGTCGCGGATGTCGCCGAGCACCGCGACCACGTCGCCGCCGGCCGCGAGCTCGCCCGAAGGGCTCGCCGCGGGCGCTGCCGGCGCGGACGTGTCCGTCACGCGGTCGCGCTCGGTGAGGATCAGGTCGCGGAACGCGCGCGCATCGACCACGCCGAGCAGCGTGCCCGTCGCGCCGCTCGCCCCCGCGCTCTGCCCGGCCGTCTCGACCTTGAGCCCGTGGATGCCGACCGCCCGCATCAGCGGGCCCTGGACCATCTGCACGTCCGTGATCTTGTCCAGCGGGATGGTGCTCTCGGTCCGCACCAGCACGCCCTTGTCGATCTGCAGGTTCCGATCGGTCAGCTCGCACCGCAGGTTGCCGAAGTACTTCCGCGCAAGCAGGTATGTAAGCACCACCACGACCGGCAGCGCGGGGATGCCGATGATCGTGAGCGTGCAGATCATCGCGGCGTTGATGACGATGTAGTTGACCACCCGCGCGTTGAAGTCGGCCTGCGCGATCGTTCGTTCCTGCCGTGCCATCGGAGCCCCCTCTGTATATGTGCAAGATCGTGCCCGCCGCCAATTCAGCGCAGGCCATACTCCTTGAGCTTGCGATAGAGCGTGCGCTCCCCGATGCCGAGCAGCGCTGATGCTTGTTCCCGGTTCCCGCCGGTGAGTTTCAGTGTCTCGCGGATCGCGCGCTTCTCGATCTGCTCGAGGCTCGTGCCCGCCAGCGATCCGGTGCCGCCCGCCTCGGAGGCAACCTCCGCCTCCCGCACGTCCGCGGGAATGTGCCGAACGTCGACGCTCGCCGCGTCCGCCTCGCCCTCGTCGGCCGCCTCGCCCAGCGCCGTCACCACCGCGTTCTGCACGACGTTCAGAAGTTGCCGAACGTTGCCGGGCCAGTCGTACGAGGTCAGCCGCATCAGTGCCGCGTCGGTCACGCTCACCTGCGGCGGGGCCTCGCCCTCGCCCGACATCTCCGCCGCGAATCGACCCACCGCATGCTGCACGATCGGGGGGATGTCCTCACGCCGCTCGCGCAAAGGCGGCAGGTGCACGTGCGCACCATTAATCCGGAAGTACAGGTCTTCGCGGAACGTGCCCTCGGCGACCATCGCCTGGAGGTCACGGTTGGTCGCGCTGACGAACCGCACGTCGGCCTTGCGGGGCTCGTTGCTGCCCAAGCGAACAACTTCGCCCGTCTCGAGCACACGCAGCAGCTTCGCCTGCATCGCCAGCGGCATGTCGCCGATCTCGTCCAGAAACAGCGTGCCTCCGCCGCCGCCCTTGCCGCCCGCCGCGTACTCAAACACGCCCTCGCGGTCCTTGTCCGCCCCTGTGAACGCGCCCTTGACGTGACCGAACAGCTGATCCTCGAGCAGGCTCTCGCTCTGACCGGCGCAGTTAAACGTCACGTACCGCCCGGCCGAGCGCCGCGAGTTGCGGTGCACCGCGAGCGCAATGAGTTCCTTGCCCGTGCCGCTCTCGCCCGTGACGAGCACCGGGATCGTGCTCCGCGCCACCGTTCGCACCTGCCCGACGATCCGCCGCATCGGCTCGCTCGCGACCACCAGGCCCTCGAAGCCCGACAGCTCGAGCTTCTCCTCCAGCTCGGCGTTGCGCGTGCGCAAGAGCACGGTCTCGGCCGCACGGTTCACCAGATTCCGGAAGACCTCCAGATCGAGCGGCTTCTCGATGAAGTCGTATGCGCCCTCTTTAAACGCCGACCGCGCCGTGGGCACGTCGCCGTGGGCGGTGACCATCACCGTCTCGACCTGCGGCTGGAGCGTTCGCGCCGCGGCCAGAACAATCAGCCCCGCATTGCCGCCATCGCTCGCGACCGCGCGATCCTCGAAGCTTGTCCCCGCACTGCCGGGCATGCGCAGGTCCGTCACGACCACGTCGAACGCGCCGTGGCGAAGCTCGTCGACCGCGCGCTCGACCGACTCGACGATCGTGCACACGTGCCCCGGCTTCCGCAGCGCGTCGGCCATCACGTCCGCGTGGTCGGGCTCGTCCTCCACGATGAGCACCTGGGCGGCGATCGAGTTGTCGTTGCCTGAGATTGCCATGCGAAGGAGATAGTACGCGGCCTAGCCGATCGCCTCGGTCGCCAGCCGACGCGCCGCGCACACCGCTGCCCCGAGCGCATCGGCCACGTCCGCGGGCGTGGGGGGCTCGGCGAGCCCGAAGATCGACTGCACCGCCCGCTGCATCTGGTCCTTGCTCGCCCGCCCCGATCCCGTCACCGCGACCTTGATCTGCGCGGGCTTGAACTCAACCAACTCGATCCGCTGACGCGCCGCGCCGAGCACCAGCACCCCCCGCGCGTGCCCCATGACGATCGCCGTCGCCGGATGCTTGTAGTGCGCAAAGAGCCCTTCCATCGCCACACGCTTCGGCGACAAACGCTCGAGCAGCTCGCCATAGTCGGTATCGAGCTCGACCAGCCGCCGGCCCAGCGGCACCGTCGCGCCCGACCCGCCGAGACGGAGCACGCCCGCCTCGACGATCGCGACCGACCCCGTGTCGGGGTCGGCGTCGATGCAGCCGTAGCCGGTGATCCGAGAGCCGGGGTCGATGCCGAGGATGCGCACGGCAGCAGTCTATCGGCCGTCGAACATGGCCCAGACATCGACCTAGTTCTCAACGCGATTGTTCTTGAAGTAGTTGTCCAGGTGGTGCACGACGGTCTTGGAGAGCACGTCCATCTCAAGGTTCACCCCATCGCCCGCCGCAAGCGTGTCGAGCGTCGTCCGCTCGAGGGTCTCGGGGATGAGCGCCACCTCCAGCCAGCCTTCGCGCACGTGCTGGTCGGCGATCGTCAGCGAGACGCCGTCGATGCAGACCGAGCCCTTCGGCGTCACGTACCGCATCATGTCCGCGGGGACCTCGATCCGCACGCGCCACTCGCCCTCAGTCGCGACGTGCACGACCCGCCCGACGCCGTCGACGTGCCCCTGCACGACGTGCCCGCCCATCAGGGTGCTCGCGGTGACGCTGTGCTCGAGGTTCACCCGATCGCCGGCAGCCCAGCCGCCCAGCGTGGTCTTGGCGAGCGTCTCGGGGATCGCGTCGAACGTGAGCCGCCCCGATGCGGTTGCGTCGCCCACGGCTGTGAGGCAGCAGCCCGAGATCGCCACCGAATCACCGGCCGAGGGCCGATGGTCCCAGCCCGATGCATCGACCACCAATCGTCGCCCCGCCTCGCTCGGCTCTACACGCTCGATCGTGCCCATCGCCTGCACAAGCCCGGTGAACATGCCAGATTCCTTTGCGTTCGCGCTGCCGATGATCGTCTGCTGCGCCCGTTGGCCCAGCGGCAGCCGCCCGAGGACGCCCGCCCCGCTTGACCGTGCGGGGCGGGGGGTTGATACTCACCGTCCCGCGCGGGTCTCCGAAGGCCCGGCGGCCCCGACCTCGCTCGCAAACGACGAGGAGAGCACAGGTTATGCCGATGCCCACCCGCGCGATCACCCATCGCGCCCTTTCAATCGCCGCGCTCGCGGCCGGCATCGCGCTGGCCGGCTCTGTCATGCCCGGTTGCAGCTCCACCGAGACCTTCGGCCCCAAGCCGACGTCCCGCAACACCTCGGGCAACGCCGAGGCCCAGCTCGAAGCGCGGGCCGCCGAGGCGACCGTCGACCACGACGGCTGGCGCACGCTCGGCTATCGCCTGGACTGGCGCGGCTTCCCGCCCGTCACGCCCGGCGAGACCATCCAGCACCTCCGCCCGTACGACGACGTCATCCTCGTCCAGGAGGGCGGCTCGATCCTCTCGGTCCTCGAGACCGACACGGGCCGACTCCGCTGGTCCAACGAGCTGGCCAACCGCCTCACACGCTTCGTCGCGCCGATCCGCTCGGGCGACCGCGTCCTCGCCTCGGCCGAGTCCGAGCTGCACGTGCTCAGCATCGACACGGGCACCCTCGTCGATCGCCAGTCCTACTCCATCGTCATCAACACCAGGCCCATCGCGTTCGGCGACCTGCTGGTCTACGGCACCGCCGCCGGGCAGCTCATGGGACACCTCACCACCTTCGGCGTCGAGGCATGGGCCAACGCGGCCGAGGGCTCGATCAACGTCACCCCCGTCCGCATCGGCTCCGCGGTCGGCGCGGTGACTCAGTCGGGCGATGTCTTCTTCGTCGATGGGCCCAGCGGATCGCTCGTCGGCAAGACCCGCATCTTCGACGGCCTGGTCACGCCCCCCGCCGCCTCCGACAACCTCCTCTTCGCCGCATCGCTCGATCAATCCGTCTACGCGATCACGCCCGCCGGCCAGATCGTCTGGCGCTACCGCACGGGCTACCCGCTGCGCTACCGCCCGATCTACCACGCCGGCTCGGTCTACTTCGCCGTGCCCGACGAGGGCCTCGTCGCGCTCGACGCCCAGTCGGGTGCTGTCCAGTGGCGCACGCCCGACATCCGCGGGCACGTCGTCGCCCAGCGCGGCGACGCGCTGATCGTCTGGGACGCGGGCAACGAGGTCGCCCACACCGTCCGCGCCAGCGACGGCACGCTCATCGCCTCCGTTGAGCTGCCCGGCACGCTTGATCTGGTCGCACACGACTTTGTCGACGGCACCGTGTTCGCCATCGCCCGCAACGGCGTGCTCGCGAAGTTCATCCCCCGCAACTGATCGCCAGCGCCGGCGCACCCGCCGCGCACCGATCGCGTCTTGTCGATCGCAACCCGTCGATCGCAACCCGTCGATCGCA
>CAYQAD010000093.1:0-8916 GCA_964415125.1 uncultured Phycisphaeraceae bacterium
GACTCGTCGACCGTGGTGGTGTCGGGGTCGTCGCGGCCGGTGCCGGGCTGATCGAGCTCGGCGTCGGCTGCGGTGCGCATCACCGCGAGGGTCGCGACGCGGGAGTCGTAGACCTCGCCCCGGAGCATCTCGAAGCGGGAACGCTGGTCGGCGGACATCTCGGGGTCCCACGCGGCGAGGGTCTCGAGTGTGGCGGCGGCGGCGTCGATGTTGCCGGTGAGCAGGGCGGCCTCGGCGGTGTCGAGGCGGTCGGGCACGCTCGGGGCGACCGCGGCGCGACGCTCGGCGACGCCCGTGAGCACCTGCTGGGCACGCTCGCGGGTGGCGGCATCGGTCGCGGCGAGGGCGGCGACCGCGTTCGTCTCGGCGCTGGCGAGCGCGTCGGTCTTGAGGGCGTACTCGGCCTTCTGGATCGCGACCTCGGAGGGGGTCGCCTTCTTCAGGCGGGCGCCGGCCCGGCTGACGACGCTGAACAGCGACTCACGCTCGGCGACGGTGAGGGACGACTCGCTGGCGCTGAGGTGGGCGAGGAGTGTCTCGCGGGCCTCGACGAACTTGCCCTCGGCGAGGAGGGCTTCGCCGCGGTCGAGGATGACGGCGGTGGAGCGGTCGGCCGAGGCGTTCGGGGTCGGGTCGAGCGTGCGTGTGCTCGCGGCCAGCGCGGGCTGGACGGCGGGCAGCGCGATGCATGCGCCGGCGGCGATGAGCAGTGCGTGGAGTGAGGTCGCGGCGGTCGGACGAACGAATCGGCGGGTCTCGGGCATTGGGCCTTCTCCAGCACTCGTGGTGCCTGATGTGCGTTGCGTGTGTGCTGCAACGCGTGCAAAGGGTGTGCTGCTTGAGCGTTTGTCGCTGCGGGGGGTCGTGCGGCCGGGACGCGGGACGAGCGGGGGGCTGACACGCCGGCTGGTCCGTTGGCTCCGACGCGCGTTGTTGCTGGGTCGTCGGCTGAGGTCGTTGGGTTGTGTGCCGAGCCGGCGTCGGGCCGGCATCGACGGTTGCGAGGGATGGGCGCGGCCCTCTCTCGCGGGTCCAAGGTTAGTCCGCCCTAGACCCCCGGGAAGATAGTGGTGGGGCAGAAGAGACGCAAACGGGCAACGGGCGGAAATGTTGGCGTCGCGGGTCGCTGGAGGTCTGGTGCTTGGGCCGTGTCGCCGGCCCGCGTTGGGGGCGGCTTGGGTGCCGACGGGGGCCTCCGTGGTGTCGGCGTGCGGCACTGATCCGACGCGTCATCGCCCGCGGGGTTCCCGAGTCCTCGAAGTCTGGATGTGGGGACGCGGTGCGGTGGCGTTTAGGACCAGGTCAGGCGGATCAGCCGGCCGGGTGCCGCCGTGGGTGGGCGGTCGGGCTTGAGCAGGTCGGCCAGCTGGGCTGCGGTGAGGCGGTCGGCGTGGACGATGTCGGCGTCGAGATCGAAGATCGGGTGGTCCTCGGCGCTGGGATGGTCGGGCGTGGGGCCGGCGGTGGCGGCTTCGATGAGCTCCTTGGCTGTTGACGAGGCAGGAATCTGGGATTCTTCGTGGTCCGGGTTTGCTGCGGGGTCGTCGGCTTGGGCGAGGGCGGCGTCGGCGGCGAGCTCTTCGGCGTCGCTGAGGCTGTCGGCGTAGAGGAGGACCTCGGCGTATCGGCGGTGTGGCTCGGGGCCGGCGCCGGTGTCGGGGGTTGAGATCCGGGTGACGCAGCGCCACGCGGTGGTGCCCAGGGGCTTGCCGTCGTCGTCGAGGTTGGTGTCGGGGTCGATGTTGAGGATCAGTCGCCACTCGTCGCGGAGGGCTTCGAGGACCTCGTCCTCGGCGAGCAGGCTCGGCTCCTCGTCGGGGGTGATGAGGACCGAGCGGTGCTCGTGGGCGGCGGCGTCGGGCCCGGCGGGCTCTTCGATCTGCTCGAGGTCGAAGGACTTGAGGAGGCGTTCGACGCGGGGCTGGTCCTGGGTGGTGCAGCGGATGGTGAGGACCTTGTGCTCGTCGACGAACATGTAGATGAAGGGGTCGTCGCACATGGCGCCGAAGCCGACCATGCCGTCCTCGAAGAAGTAGTCGGCGTAGCTGCGGAGGGCGTCGAGCATGCGGTCCAGGCCGATGAGCTCGTAGGAGATGAAGGGGTCGATCTCGCGGTAGGCGTCGTGGCCGATGACGTCGAGGATGGGGTAGACGCGGGGCGGGAAGATGCCCAGCAGCGAGCGGACGAGCGTGGGGAGTCGGTCGGCGGAGATGACCACGTCATAGACGTAGCGGTCGGGCCACTCTTCCCACTCGCCGGCGTCGTCGTCGCCGTCGGCGGGCTCGAAGACCTGCGCGAAGCCCTGGACGGGCTCCATGGGCTCGACGGGGTAGACGCCGGCGGGGAAGCGCATGTCCCCGACCTGGACGGGCGTGACGGCGGGATCGGCTTTGCATCGGGCAAACACGGGGGGAGGGTATCGCGGCTGGGGCGGTCGCGCTGCGCCGCGCTGGGGCGTAGGGTTGGGCTATGCCGAGACTTGATGCGAGCGTGATGGGTGGAACGGACGCGGGCGCGGTGGGGTTCGTTGCGCTGGCGGTGGGCAACAGCCGGGCGCGGCTTGGGCGGTTCGATGGTCGCGAGCTTGCCGAGCCGCGGTCGATCGGGCTCGACGATGTGCGGGCGGTCGCGGACGCGGTGCGCTCGGCGATGGGCGATCAGCGTCTTGCGGTGGTGATGTCGTCGGTGAACCCCGAGGCGAGCGACCGGATCGCCGAGGCGCTCTCGGGCGTCGACGTGCACCGCATCGGGCGCGACGTGCCCGTGCCGATCGACATGGCGGTGGATGATGTCGGCACGGTGGGGCAGGATCGGCTGCTGTGCGCCCTGGCAGCGTGGACGCGATCCAAGACGGCGTGCGTCGTGGTGGACGCGGGCACGGCGCTGACGGTGGACTTTGTTGATGGCGAGGGCGTGTTCCAAGGGGGCGCGATCGTGCCGGGCGTTCGGATGATGCTCGACGCGCTGGCGAGCCGGACCGCGGCGCTGCCCGAGGTGGCGTTCGACCCGGCCGAGGAGCCGGGACCCTTTGGCAAGGACACGCGGCGCGCGATGGCGCTGGGCGCGCGCTCGGCGCTGCGTGGCGCGGTGCGGGAGCTGGTGGACGCGTACGCGATCGCGTACGAGGCGTACCCGCCGGTGGTCGCGACGGGTGGGGACGCGGAGCTGCTGATGCACGAGGGCGGCCTGGTGGAGTACGTCGTGCCGGACTTGCAGCTTGTGGGGATCCAGGCGTCGGTCGAGGCGGCGCTGGAAGCGGCGATCGACGACGGCGATGGCGGCTGAGGGGGTGCGGTATCGCGTCGCGACGCCGACCGGGCGGGTCGGCGCGATCGCGGTGATCGATCTGCTTGCGTCCGATGGCGAGTCGCTCGAGCGCGTGCTTGCGTGCCTCGGCGCGGCGGGCGTGCGCGCTGGCGGGTGGTCGGTGCGCGATGTTGGGGGCGTGGACGAGGCGGTGGTGGTGCGGTGGTCGCCGGTGCACGCGCAGGTGATGCCGCACGGCGGGCGTGCGGTCGTGCGGGGTGTTGTCGCGGCGCTCGAGGCGTGCGGGTGCGTCGGGATGGGCGACGGGGCCGTGGTTGGCGGTGATGGTGGGGGCGGTGATGGTGGGGGCGAGGTGGACGTTGAGGCGGTGATGCTCGGCGTGCTGGCGCGCGCGCGGAGCCCGCGGGCGATCGACCTGCTGCTCGACCAGCCGGCGCGGTGGCGTGGCGAGCCGATGCGGGCGCGGGACGGGCGCGACGCGGTGCTCGATCGGTTGGTCGAGCCGGCGACGGTGGTGGCGGTGGGTGCGGCGAACATCGGCAAGTCGAGCCTGCTCAACGCGCTGGCGGCGTCGACGGTGGCGGCGGTCGCCGACGAGCCGGGCACGACGCGGGACCACGTCGGTGTGGAGCTCGTGCTCGATGGCGTGGCGGTGCGCTGGCTCGATACGCCGGGGCTCGACGCCCGAGTCAACGACGCGGCGGCGTTCGGCCGCGTTGATTCGGCGGCGCAGAGGGCGGTGGGGGGGCTGGTCGCGTCGGCGGCGCTGGTGGTGCTATGCGGCGATGCGTCGGGCGGCGCGCCCGATGCGGGGCGGTTCGGGGTGGGGGCGTCGTCGCCGGTCTTGCGTGTTGCGGTGCGGGTGGATCGGGCGGGTGCGGCGCCCGCGTGGGCCGACGTGGTGACGAGCTCGACCGAGCGGCGCGGGCTCGGCGAGCTGGCGGTGGCCGTCCGCCGGCGGTTGGTGCCCGATGCGGTGCTGGACGAGGGGCGGGGCTGGCGGCTCTGGTAGGCGGTGGTTTGGGCTGGTGTGGGGCGTGGCGTGGGGTGCGAGGCGGGATGTGGGCGGCGGGGGAGCGGGCCGGCTGCGCCTAGAGTCGCGACCGGCACGGGCGGCTTGGTGCCGCGGGCCTTGGAATCCGATCGCAGTTTCACGCGCCTGTGGGTCGAACTCGCGGGTTGGGCAAGGGGAGTTTCTCGATGGACGAGCGTCAGGCACAGATCAAGGAGGGCGCGGGGCTCGAGGAGTCGCGGGTCAATACCGATCTCATCGAGTTCTTGCGGAAGTGGAGCACGCCGTTGCTGCTCGTGCTCGTCGCGATCGTGGGCGCGTACGTGGTCAAGCAGCGTGTCGATGAGGCGCGCCAGCGGACGGTCGACTCGGCGTTCTCCGAGCACGCGGCGGTGCTGAGTGGCACGGGCGAGGTGAGCCCCGACTCGCTCCGCGCGATCGCCGAGAGCTACGACAGCGTGCCGGCGGTGCGCGACATGGCTCGGCTGGACGCGGGCGACGCGTACCTTCGTGCGGCGATCGCGGGGGTGAAGCCCGGCGCGGTGGTCGATCAGCAGGGCGCGGTCGAGAACGAGGAAGACCTGATCGCGGCTGACGAGCGTGACTGGTGGTTCGGGCAGGCGAACGAGATGTACCGGGCGGTGTGGGACGCGGCCGGCGAGGAGGCGGCGCGGCCGATGGTCGCGATCAGCGCGGCGTTCGGTCTGGCGGCGGTGGCCGAGTCGCGCGGCGATCTCGACGCGGCGGGCGAGTGGTACGCCACCGCGGGGCGGATCGCCGAGTCGGCCGAGCTGTCGAACTTCGTGCGTCTTGCCGAGCAGCGTTCGTCGGCGATGGTCGCGGTGGATGATCGGCCGGTGCTGTTTGCCAGCGCGGACCTGCCCGAGCCGCCCACGCCGGGGCTCTTTGAGATCGCCCCGCAGCTCGATCCGGCGTTCCAGGCCGACGACGCGCTCGCGCCGCTCGAGATCCCGGATGTGTTCGGCGACCTGTCGGGCGATGGGGGCAACGCGGAGCCGATGCCGGTGGGCCCGGCGCTGCCGGCCGACACCCCGGCCGACACCCCGGTCGACACTCCGGACGACACCCCCGCGGAAACGCCGAGTGGGACGCCGAGCGAGACGCCGGATCAGCGGTGAGCGAGCCGGCCGATGTCGAGCGGTCACGGCACGATGCGGCGATTGCGCGCTCGGGCAATCTGATCAAGCCCGGCGGGAAGGTCGATGCCGATGCGCTGCGCGCCGCGGTCGAGGCGGCACGCGCCGATGGCGACGCGGAGGGGCTGCCGACCGTGCGGTTCGAGCTGCAACGCGATCTCAAGGCCCGGCTCGATAAGTATCTGACCAGCCGCATCACGTTCATGAGCCGGACGCAGCTCCAGAAGCTCATTGGCGATGGCGGCGTGACGGTCAATGGGCGTGCGGCGAAGGCATCGACCAGTCTGCGGCTTGACGACGTGGTCGAGGTTGTCGTGCCGCCCCCGCCCTCGGGCGAGATCGAGCCCGAAGATATCCCCGTCGATGTGCTCTTCGAGGACGGGCACATGATCGTGCTGAACAAGAGCCCCGACATCATCGTCCACCCCGCGCGGGCGGAGAACTCGGGCACGATGGTGCACGCGCTCGCGTGGCACTTCCTGCACACATCGGGGGGCGGGCTCTCGAAGGTCGGCAAGGAGTTTGCCCGGCCGGGCGTGGTGCACAGGCTTGATCGGCAGACGTCGGGTTGCATCGTGTTTGCCAAGGACGACGAGTCGCACTGGAAGCTGAGCAAGCAATTCGAGAATCGCACGGCCGACAAGCGGTATCTGGCGGTGGTGCACGGTCGTGTGGAGCCCGACGCGCAGGTGATCGAGGCCCCGATCGGGCCGCACCCGTCGCGTGAGAAGGGGTACCGCGAGAAGTACGTTGTGCGCCACGACGACCTGGGCAAGCCGAGCCTGACGATCTGCCGCGTGCGCGAGCGGTATCGGCTGCACGGCCGGGCGGTGGGGGACCAGGACTTCACGCTCGTTGAGCTGGAACTGAAGACGGGGCGGACGCACCAGATCCGCGTGCATCTCTCGCACTTGGGGTGGCCGATCGTCGGCGATGACATGTACGGCGGGCGGGCGTTTGTTGATGGCGATCGGGCCGAGGGCGATCGGGTGGTGATCGATCGGCAGTCGCTGCACGCGGCGCTGCTGGCGCTTCGGCATCCGATCTCGGGGGAGGATCACGTGTTCGTTGCGCCGCTGCGGGGCGACATGCTCGATCTGATCGCGACGCTGCGCAGCGGGCAGGTCGAGCCGGTGCACGTCGAGGGGACGGTGGCGATGGGCCGGCTGGGGCTTGGGTGATTGACGCGTTGGTGATCCGGGCGCGCGTGACTCGGGCGCGCGTGACTACTGCGTGCGTGCTTGGGGCTCGAGCGATTCGGCCAGCGCGAGCGACATGGCGCCGACGGGCGTGCCGGCGGTCGTGAGCGCGTACAAGGGCGTGGGCGGCGAGGTCGCGGCGATGTGGCGCTGGACGATGCCCCGGTCGGCGAGCGCGGCGAGTGACTGGGAGAGGGCGCGGTCGGTCGCGGGGGCGAGGGCGCCGGCGATGAGGCGGAACCGCTGGGCGCCGGCGGCGATGGCGGCGGCGGTGGGGAGGGACCACTTGCGCAAACCCGTGTCGAGTGCTTTGGTGTGGTCAAGCGTGGCGAGGAGGGCGGCGCTGATGCGTGCGGCGCGCACGCCGTGATCGGTGAGGAGGATCTCGGGGCGTAGCGCGTGGCCGTGTCCCGGGTTGGGGCGGACCAGGCCGAGGGCGATGAGCGTGTCGAGCGCGTCGCGGACGGAGGGTTTGGGCGCGTCGAGCGTGTGGACGAGCTGGACGACCTTGCAGCCGGGCTCGCCCTGCGGCCCGGCGGGGGGGAGCCGACCAAGCTGGGCGAGGGCTGGCATGGCCCATCGGCGGTGGACCAATGGGATGAGCGCCGCGGGGGACGGCTTGGCCGAGGTGGGCGGGGATGGCTCGTGCTGCGGTGTCACGTGGGGGCTTTGCGTCCTGTCTTGGGTTCGGTCTGGCGTCCAGTCTTGCAGGTAGTGCCGGGGGCCGGGTCGTGGGGGATGCGCGAGGGATCGCTTGACAACAAAGTATAGCAACTATACTTTATGATTGCCAGAGCTGGTTTGGTTCCGCCCGTGCGGAGGCTGCAAGGGGCTGGGCGGTTTCTCGAAGGAATCCGACATCACGACGGGCTCAGACATGAGATTGGAGCGACTCGATGGGTGATACGACGGCGATGGGCCGGGGCGACGGCGGGCTTGGCTTCGTGCCCGGCGTCACGATCTCGACGCATGTTTCGGACCTGCACAAGGCGGTCGAGTGGTACGGGCGGGTGCTCGGCTTTGAGGTGATCTATGTGGTCGAGGAGATCGGGTGGGCGGAGCTCAAGAGCCCCACGGCCCACGTGGCGATCGGACTCTCGCAGGTCGAGTCGCCCAAGACCGCCGGGCCCGTGCCGGTCTTTGACGTGGCGGACATCGAGCACACGCGGCGCGAGCTCGAGTCGCGCGGCGTGCGGTTCGATGGCGCGACGCAGACCATCCCCGACATGGTCCGCCTCGCGACGTTCTTCGATCCCGATGGCAACGCGTACATGCTCGCCGAGTCGCTGGCCGAGGAGGGTGCGTCGTGAAGCTGGTGGCGTTGGTCGCGGCGGTGTTTGCGAGCCTCGTGGTGATCGGCACGGCCGATCCCGATCGGCAGCGCGCGGCGGTCGAGGCGGAAGACCACGTCGCGGCGTTCCTCGCGGGGCGATGGGTCAGCCAGGAGTTCGGATGGGCCGAGGCGATGTGGATGCCCGCGCAGGACGGCCGCATGGTCGGCGTGTTCCGCTGGCACGACGGGGACGGCAACGTCATCGTGCACGAACTGCTCTCCATCGCGACCGAAGAGGGCGAGATCGTCATGCGGATGCGTCACTTCGACGCGGCGCTGGACCCTTGGGCGCAGGAGAGCGACGGGCCGATCCGCTTCGTGCTGACCGAGTCGAGCGAGCGGCTGCTCGTCTGGGAGACCGAGGGCGACGATCCGCGTGTGAAGCGGTACGAGCAGCAACTGATGACGATGGAGGGCAACCGGCAGCTGCTGCGGTCGCGCGTGACGTTCCCGGAGGCGTCGGGTCAGCCGATGCTGGAGTTGACGATGGCGTCGATTGGGATCGACGACTGACTGGCGAGGCCGTGCGAAGGGGTCAACGCGAGGGACACGATGTGCGCGATGGAGCGCAGCGCGTTCGATGCAGGAGGCGCATCATGGAGTCAATCGCGGGACTCGCGATGACGATTCAGCCGATCGTGGTCTGCCCGCCCATGTAGGGCTGGAGGGGGTCGGGGATGGCGATCGTGCCGTCCTCTTGCTGGTGGATCTCCATCAGGGGGATGAGGATGCGTGGGCTGGCGGCGACGGTGTTGTTGAGGGAGTGGCAGATGGTGGTCTGGCCCTTGCCAGCGGCGCCGCCCTCGCGGTAGCGCATGTTCAGGCGTCGGCATTGGTAGTCGTAGAGTCGGCTTGCCGAGTGGGTCTCGCCGAAGTCGCCGAGCGGTCGGCCGTCGGCGTCCTCTTCGCCCCGGCCGGGCATCCAGCACTCGATGTCGATCATGTCGG
>CAYQAD010000094.1:0-6898 GCA_964415125.1 uncultured Phycisphaeraceae bacterium
GTCAACGCGATCGCGGGCGCCTACGCGACCGCGCTGCTCATGCTCGAGCTCGCGGCGTGGTTGCTCTTGCTGCTGATCGCCATCGGGCTGATCGACTACGCCTACCAGCGCTGGCAGCACAACGAGGACCTCAAGATGACCAAGCAGGAGGTCAAGGACGAGCGGCGGAGCATGGAGGGCGATCCGCACGTCAAGAGCCGCCGCTTTGAGATGATGCGCGACATCATCGGCCAGCGGATCAACGCCGCGGTGCCGCAGGCCGACGTGGTCGTGACCAACCCCACGCACTTCGCCGTCGCGATCAAGTACGACCCCGAGACCATGGTCGCGCCGGTCGTGGTCGCAAAGGGCGCCGACTACCTCGCCTGGCGCATCCGCCAGCTCGCGACGATGAACAACGTCACGATCGTGGAGCGCCCGCCGCTGGCCCGCGCGATCTTCCACGGCGTCGCGGTCGGGGAGCAGGTCGAGCCCCAGCACTACGAGGCGGTCGCCGAGATCCTCGCGTACGTCTACCGCCTCAAGGGCGAGGCGGCGGTGGCGTGATGCGGCATGCGCAGGGAGGGCGAGACTAGATGGCGGGCGGCTCGGGACAAGCCGGTGGCGTGACGCTCCCCGCGTGGGTGCTCGCGATCCACAAGCATCGCACGATGATCGTGCCGATCGGCTTCGTGCTGCTGCTCGCGGTGCTGCTCGTGCCGTTGCCGCCGATGGTCATGGACGCGTTGATCGCGTTCAACATTTCGCTCGGCGTGATTATCCTGCTCACGACCGTCTATATGAAGCGGCCGCTGGACTTCAGTGTCTTCCCGTCGCGGCTGCTCGCGACCACGCTGCTGCGGCTTGTCATCAACGTCGCGTCGACGAGGCTGATTCTGTCGGCCGACGCCTCGAGTCCTGAGGAGGCCGTCGGCGTCGCGGGTCAGGTCATCAGCGCGTTCGGGCAGTTCGTCGCGGGCGACTCGCTGTTTGTGGGCGTGATCATCTTCTCGATCCTCGTGCTCGTGCAATTCATGGTTATCACGAAGGGCGCCACGCGCATCAGCGAGGTCGCGGCCCGGTTCACGCTCGACGCGATGCCCGGCAAGCAGATGGCGATCGACTCCGATGTGGCCGCGGGCGTGATCGATGAGGACGAGGCCCGCACGCGCCGCGATGAGATCCGGCGCGAGGCCGACTTCTTCGGCGCGATGGATGGTGCGAGCAAGTTCGTCCGCGGCGATGCGCTCGCGGGCATCCTCATCACGGTCATCAACATCCTCGGCGGCTTCGCGGTCGGCGCGATCGAGAAGGGTTGGCCCGCGGCCCAGACGGCTGAGGTCTTCACCAAGCTCACCATCGGTGACGGGCTGACCAGCCAGATCCCGTCGCTGGTGATCTCGATCGCCGCGGCACTGATCGTGACGCGCTCGGGCTCCAAGGCCGAGCTCGGCGAGGAGATGACCGGTCAGCTCGTGAGCCAGCCCAAGGCGATGATCATCACCGGCGTGTTCCTCGCGGCGCTGGCGGTCACGCCCCTCCCGACGATCCCGCTGGTCACGACCAGCGCCGCGATGTTCGGGCTCGCGTGGGCGATGCGTCGCGCCGTGCGACGCTCGGCCGAGAGCGCCGAGCTGCAGGCACGCACCGAGGCGACCGAGCAGGCGGCCCAGGCCGAGGCGCCCGAGGTCGAGGCACTGCTCAAGGTCGATACGCTCGAGCTCGAGGTTGGCTACGGGCTGGTGGGCCTTGTCGACAAGGGCGCGGGGGGCGACCTGCTCGATCGCATCAGCGCGATCCGCCGCCAGCTCGCCGCCGAGATGGGCCTGGTCATGCCGCCCGTCCGCATCCGCGACAACATGCAGCTCGGTCCCGACGAGTACCGCGTGAAGGTGCGCGGCAACGTCGTGGCCCGAGGCGAGGTCCGCCCGAGCAAGCAGCTCGCGATGGACTCCGGGCTCGCGTCCGGCCCGCTGTCGGGCGAGGCGACCAAGGAGCCCGCGTTCGGCCTCGACGCGTGGTGGATCGACGCGGGCATGCGAGGCCGAGCCGAGGCGATGAACTACACCGTCGTCGGCCCCACGAGCGTGATGGCCACGCACATCACCGAGATCGTCAAGGACCACGCCGAGGAGCTGCTGACGCGCGAGGAGGTCAACAACCTCGTGATCCAGCTGAAAGAGAAGGCCCCGAAGCTCGTCGAGGAGGCGATCCCGGGCGTGGTGAAGACCCAGGACATCCAGAAGGTGCTGCAGGCGCTCCTGCGCGAGCGCGTGTCGATTCGCGACATGGAAACGATCGTCGAGGCGATGGCCGAGTGGGCGCCCAAGACCGGCGACGTGGAGGTGCTCACCGAGTACGTGCGCAACGCGCTGCGCCGGGCGATCACGCTCCAGCACGCCCAGCCGATCGAGGGTGGGGGGCTCAAGCTCGTCTGCGTCACGCTCGATCCGGCGCTGGAAGAGCGCGTGCTCGCCTACGTCGATCGCGGGCCGACGGGCACGACCGTTTCGCTGCCCGCGCGCGAGGCCCAGCTGCTGACCGGGCAGATCACCAGTGCGCTGGAGCGGCTGGCGTCGGCGGGGCACTTGCCCGTCGTGGTCTGCTCGCCGCAGGTGCGCGGCGTGATGTTCCAGCTGCTCGAGGCGCGCGTCCCCGGCATCGCGGTGCTGGGGTACAACGAGGTCGTGTCGGGCGTCGAGGTCGAGTCGATGGCGCTGGTGATGCCCCCCGAGGCCGACGCGGAGCCCGCGCTGGCCGGGGCCGCCCCGGTGTCGGCCGCCTGAACGGACCGGGCCGCTCGCGCGTTGTCGCCGTGTGGCGTGCCTGACAGCGCCCGCGCGGGCGGTATGGCGTGACAGCGCGGATCGCGGCGGGTACGCTCCGGCTCCAGCCGCCCGGAGGGCGGCGCTGACATCTCGCTCGCGGCGACCCCCGCCGTGCGGCTTGGAGCGCCAGGATGGCCGACAACGCTGCAAAGACCAGACGCACAACGCACGCCAAGCCCGGCCGCGCGCCCGCAGGCGACGCGCAGGGCCTGCGGACCTTCCGCGCCGCGACGATGGCCGAGGCGCTCTCCGAGGTCAAGAAGACGCTCGGCTCCGACGCGGTGATCCTGCGCACCCGCAGCACGAAGGTGGGCGGCGTGCTGGGCGTGGGCGCAAGGCCCGTCGTTGAGATCACCGCGAGCGCCGATCCGGCGGTCGCCGCCGTCGCGGCCCCCCGCCGGGCCCGCCCCGCCCCGTCACCCACATCGTCATCCGCGACATCGCCCCCGAAAACCCCGATGGCCCCGGCTCGGAGCGACGCGCCCGAGGCCTCGGTCGACACCGTGGAGTTCCGCTCGGCCCCGGCCCCGGCCCCGGCCCCGGCCGCGTTCGCGACCCCGTCTTCGCTCTCGCGACCGGCTGCGATCACCCGGCCGTCCGCGGCGCGAGCGCTCCTTTCAAAGGATGAGCCCCTCGCTCCGTCGGCTTCGGCGTCCGCCGTGTCGGGCGCGTCGGTGTCGGCCACGCCCGTCTCGCCCGCACCGGTCGATCATCAGGCGGTGCGTCAGCTCGAGGAAGAGATGCGCGCCATGCGGGCGATGATGGGCGAGGTGCTGCAGGCCAGCCGATCTTCAGCCCCGGCTGTTGCCGGCACCCTCGCGGAGCTCGGTCCGAGGGGCGAGGCGCTGGCCGCTTCGGGGCTGCCCGAGGCGGTGCTGGGCGAGCTGTCGCGTGCGATCGCACGCGAGCTCTCGCCCGCCGAGCAACGCGACGAGCAGATCGTCCGCGCCGTGCTGGGCCGACTGCTCGGCGACCTCGTGCCGACCGGCGGCACGATCGAGCCCAAGCGAGGCGAGACCCGCGTCGTGGCGATGGTCGGGCCGACGGGCGTGGGCAAGACGACCACGATCGCCAAGCTCGCCGCCGAGCTCAAGCTCCGCCGAGGCATGCGGGTCGGGCTCATCACGGCCGATACATATCGGATCGCCGCGGTCGAGCAGCTTCGGACGTACGCGGGCATCATCGGCCTGCCGTTGCGTGTCGTGCTCGGGCCCGACGAGCTCGTATCGGCGCGGGCGGCGCTGGAAGACCGCGACGTGATCCTTGTAGACACCGCCGGCCGGTCGCCGCGCGATGCATCAAAGCTCGCGGCGCTCAAGGAGCTTGTCGGCGCCGCCCGGGCCGACGAGGTCCACCTGGTGCTGAGCAGCTCGATGGGCGCTTCCGCAGCGGCTCGTGCGGTCGAGCGCTTCGCCGCGGTCGCAGGCGACCGCCAGACGCTCCGCGTGATCCTGAGCAAGGTCGATGAGGCCGATGAGATCGGCGCGGTGCTCGGCGTCGTGCGCACGCTCGGTGCGCCCGTGAGCTATCTCACGACCGGGCAAGAGGTGCCCGACGACATCGAGCCGGCCTCGGCTTCGCGCATCGTCGAGGCGTTGCTCGGCAGCGAGCTCGAGGCCGCGGGAGCAACCGCGTGACCACCACGACCGCCGACCAAGCGTCGCGCCTGCGGGCGATGGTGTCCGGTTCGGCCGACACCGCTGCACCAATCGGCCCGCGCTGCCCCATCGTCGCGGTCGCCTCGGGCAAGGGCGGCGTGGGCAAGACGAACGTCTGCGTCAATCTCGCGACCCTCCTCGCGCGCCGACGCGTGCGCACGACCCTGATCGACGCCGACGCGGGCGTCGCGAACGCGGACGTGCTCTGCGGCCTCAGGCCGCCGCGTCGGCTCAGCGCCGGCCGATCGGCACGCGACGTTGCCATCCAGACCCCGGGCGGCTTCGTGTTGGTGCCGGGCTCGCACGCCGAGGTCGGCGCCGCGGGCTTGGTGCGCGAGGCGACGCTCGACGCGTCGTCGTGGAGCGATCTGGTGCTGCTGGACCTCAGCCCCGGCGTGGGCCTCGATGTGGTGCGACCGGCCCTCGCGGCGGACCGCATCATCATCGTCACCACGCCCGAGCCCACCGCCGTGACCGACGGCTACGCCCTGCTCAAGTGCCTGACCCAGGAAGCCCGGCTCGATGCGGCGGCCCTGCCCTCGGTCGGGGTGGTGGTCAACCAGGTTCGGGCCGAAGCCGAGGCGCGGGAGGTCTTCGGCCGGATCGCCGCCGCGGCCGACCGCTTCCTCGACACGACGCCGACCCTCGCCGGCTGGGTCCACCGCGACCAACGCGTGGTTGAGAGCGTGCGGATGCAGCACCCCGTCGCAGAACGCTGCCCGCGAGCGCGCGCGACGCGCGATATCGGCCGACTCGCCGACGCGATCGCGTCAGAATTGCGCGTCGGGCGCGGCGAGGCCGTGGGCGTGGCGTCTCGGGTGGCGCGATGGCTTGCGGGCCGATAGATTGAGCGAGCGCCCGCGTTTCTGTCGGGTCAGCCGGCCGATGTTCTCGGGCCGGTGCGTTCTTGGGGTGATGAGGCGTGGACGCGGATGGTTGTGTGTCGCGTTGCCTCGCTGTGCGGTTGCGCGAGTTTTGCGTTTGGCGCTCTCAAGGCGCCGGCGTGCTGGGCCGAGAACGTGGATCGGCGCAGCAATTGCGGAGGGCTTGGGAGAGCGATGCAGAGCGGTCCACCACCCAGTCAGGTGATCGGGACCGTGTTCGCCCTTGCGGCGTTCACGGTTGCCGTGCTCTCGGGCCTCGCCGCGGGGAAGCCCGCGGGCGCGGTGCTTTCGTTTGCGCTGGTTGTGCTGATTGTGGCGCGCGTTGTTGGTGGGATCTTCGGGTCGATGGCGGCTTCGGCTGTAGACGAGGCGATCGAATCGCATGCTCGTGCGCACCCAGTTCCTGATGTGGATGAGGCAGTTCGTGAACAGGCCGCGGAGCCGGCCTGAAAAATTTCCTGCCGTGGTCGGGCTTGTCCGGTTGCGGTTTCAACTCACGTGGATATTCTCCCTCAACCGGCCAAGGACGGTCCGGTGGATAGAGCGATGCCTTGATGTCTCGAGCGTTTCTTTGCTCGGGTCGGCAGAGGGTCAAGGAGCGACCGATGGCAGCTGTTCGAGTTTCTTCGCGGGCGCACGCGCGCCGGTCCCACGCGGCCGGTCGTGATCGCGATCTCTCCGTCACGCACGCAGACCTTGAAGCGCGCCCGACCAACGAGCTCTGGCAGGAGTACGCCCAGGAGCGCACGCCCGAGCTTCGCAACTACTTCGTCGAAAAGTACCTGCACCTCGTGCGGTACAACGCCGAGCGCGTCTACACCCGCCTGCCCGACGAGGTCGACATCGAGGACCTCATGTCGGCCGGGCTCTTCGGCCTGATGGACGCGATCGACGCGTACGACCTCGAGCGGCAGGTGAAGTTCGAGACGTACTGCGCCCCGCGCATCCGCGGCGCAATCCTCGACGAGCTCCGCTCGATGGACTGGGTGCCGCGACTCGTGCGCTACCGCACCGCCCGCATCGAGGAGGCACGCCAGCAGATCCTGATGGACACCGGCGTCCAGCCCACCGACCAGCAGATTTCCGAGTTCCTCGGTATCGAGGGCGAGGAGTTCGACAAGTACAAGCGCGATGGCTCGCCCGTCGGCACGATCAGCATCACCCGCAAGTGCTTCAGCTCCGACGGCACCCGCGAGGTCCGCGAGATCGACGTCATCAAGGACGACCGCCAGAGCGACCCCTTCCGCGAGGCCCAGCGCAAGGACCTCAAGGGCCTGATCACCAAGGGCCTCAGCCGGGCCGAGCGCCTCATCCTCGTGCTCTACTACTACGAGGACATGACCATGAAGGAGATCGGCGCCACGCTCGATCTCTCCGAGAGCCGCGTCAGCCAGATGCACTCCTCGATCCTGCTCCGGCTCAAGGCCCAGATGCAGCACCGGATGCGCGAGCTCCAGCCCACGGGCTAACCGGCTCCGGCCCCGGGACATGGCCTCGGGACATGGCCCCGGAGGGCAACGGGCCCGGACAACCTGAATGACTTCGCAGC